>JAHCHD010000169.1 GCA_026129915.1 Bryobacterales bacterium | reverse complement strand
CCATGTGGTGTTCCCAGGTGACAGAGTTTCGAAGAAATTTCAATCATTGACGCACTAAACTGTGCTGCCCACGCGGCCGATAAGCAACCATGGCATCCCGGGGCGGGTGGAGTCGCCCTGGTTTCCACGCATCCTCAACTCCGGGAATCAAGAGCGGGATTGATGGTGAGAAAGGGCCGACGGCGTTGGCGGGAATAGGGCAGCGGCCTTGCGCGGGGCAATGCAGAAGGTGGTGCCACGCTTGGAGTTTGGCCTCTATTCTTTGGATCGTCGCGCACTTGCTGGCCGGGATGGCAAATGCCCAGCATTTGGCGCAAACGTACGAAACTGACACTGCTTCTGGTGCACTTCGCGAACTTCGGCAGGTTTCCGAGATCCGGGCGCTTAGCAGGCAGGAAGCGAACCGCGGATATCCGGTGCGACTGCGGGCAACCGTCACCCACTTTGACGTGCCTGGCCCCAATCTCTTCGTACAGGACGAAACTGGCGGCATCTGGCTGGATTGGAAACCCGGCCTCCCGGAGCCGAAGCGCGGCCAATTGCTGGATTTGCGGGGTATCACCGTCCAGAAGGACATCTCCGCCGATATCGCCGAACCCGCGTGGACCGTTCTCTCTGAGGGCTTGCTTCCCAAGCCGGTCAAAACGACTTTCAGCCGCCTGGCCAGAGCGGCTGATGATTGCTTGCTGGTGGAGGCGGAAGCCGTCATCCGTTCTGCCTACGTGGAGCCCTTGGGAAGGCTCAGGGTTCGTGCGGCTATGGACGACGGAATTCTCAATCTGCAGGTGGCTTCTTTTCGCGAGGTGCCGGAGGATCTGACAGGAGCGCGCGTACGGATCCGCGGTGTGGCGGGGGCGCATTTCAACCGGCGCCGCCAGGCGATTGGTGGCACCATTCACCTGTCGAGCCTCGACGATCTGAAGCGGATTGATCCTCCGGGATTCCGGCCTGCAGTTCCGGAGTTGGTCTCCGCAGAATCCCTGAGTATGCACCTTGCGGATGTCGCGCAAGTTCAGCGAGTGCGCGTGCGTGGCGTGGTAACGGCGCAGATGGAAGATCGGACATTCTATCTGCGGGATGAGAGCGGGAGCGCGGTCATCCGGCCCCTTACTCCCGTTTCTGTGGCGGTAGGCGACCAGGTGGAGGCGGCTGGTTATATCGGAGTACAAGAGAACACTCCAGGCCTGGAGGAGGCGCAGATAAGCCGCCTGGGCAAACACAGCACGCCCCTGCCTGTTCCTGTCAAAGCCGAACTGGCCATCACTGGGGGCTACCAGTCCGCGCTGATCCGTGTTTCGGGGACGATCGAAGCGCTATCCCGCCTTCCCGACGCCATAACCCTTGTGATGAACGAGCATGGAGCAATCTATACCGCGAAGGTGAGGAGAGGTGCTGGTAAGCATATCGGCTGGGCTGAAGGCAGCGTTGTGCAAATTACAGGAATTTGCCAGAACGTCCTGAACGAGGACGGAGAGTCCACCGGATTTCGCATTCTGATGCGGTCAATCGATGACCTGGCTGTGATCGAGAATCCGAACTGGCTCACCCGAGACCGCGTCCTCGGAATTACGCTCGTCATGGGGATTTGCCTGGTGCTGGCGGCGCTTGCGATCCGTTCCATGCACCAGCGCCTGGCGCGGCAGGGTGAGATGATGCGGACAACCTTGGAGGCCACAGCGGATGGCATTCTGGTTACGGACAAGGATGGGCGGTTTGTACTCTGGAACGCGAAGTTCGCGGACATGTGGCAGTTTCCACAGGGATTGTTGCAGCGCGGGGATCGGCGTGCGATTCTTGCCCATATCGAGCGATCGCTAGCGGACCCATCACTCTGCCCCAAGATGCTCTTTTCGAGAAGAGCTCCCTCTGAAGACCCCGTGTTGCGACTGAACGATGGCCGGCGTTTTGAGCTGCACGAAGAAGAACACGTGCTTCAACGCCGCCCAGTGGGGCGAGTCTTTAGCTTCCGCGACATCACCGAACGCCTTCACTTCGCCGAAGCGCTCCAGCGAAAGAGCGAGGAACTGGAACAGTATTTCGATTCCAGTCTCGACATGCTTTGCATCGCCAGCCGTGAGGGCAAGTATCTGCGCCTGAATCCGCGCTGGACCGAGGTGCTTGGCTATCCCACCGAGTACCTGCAGGATAAGTACTTCCTGGAGTTTGTCCATCCGGAGGATCATCCGGTGACGGTAGCGACGCTCGAATCACTCAGCCATCAGTATGAAGTGCTGAACTTCGAGAACCGCTACCAAACCAGCGATGGCTCTTATCGCTGGATCGAGTGGAGGTCTCGCCCTAATGGGGAGTTTATTTACGCCGTAGCCCGCGATGTGACGGAGCGCAAGCATGCCGAGGAGGAATTGCAGCGAGTGAACGCCCATCTGAAGGAGCAGACCGCCTACGCCAACCTGATGGCCACTCGCGCCGAATCCGCCAACCGTGCCAAGAGCCAGTTCCTCGCGAACATGAGCCACGAGATCCGCACTCCCATGAATGCGGTGCTGGGGATGACCAGCCTACTGCTAGATACCAGCCTTACCGGCAGACAGCGATTCTACGTCGATACGGTGCGAGCCAGCGCCGAGGCACTGCTTTCGCTGCTGAATGACATCCTTGATTTCTCGAAGATGGAAGCCAGCAAACTGGAGCTGGAGCACGTCGACTTCCATCTGGATTCCATGCTTGATGACTTTCTGGCCTTGATGGCGGTGAAGGCAAGTGAGAAACGTCTCGAACTGGTGCTGGATATCGAAAGCAACGTGCCGCGTTATCTGCGGGGCGACCCTGGGCGTCTTCGCCAGATCATCACCAACTTCACGAGCAACGCAATTAAATTCACTGAGCGCGGAGAGGTGGTGGTGGGGGTTCAGATGATCTCGCAACAGGCAACGGAAGCCATGTTGCGGTTCTACGTCAGGGATACGGGTATCGGCATTCCGGCGGAGAAGATCTCGCGATTGTTTGCTCGCTTCTCGCAGGTGGATGCTTCCGTAACACGTAAGTATGGAGGCACGGGGCTTGGCTTGGCGATCAGCGAACAGTTAGTGTCACTGATGGGCGGCGAAGTGGGAGTGCGCAGTGAACCCGGTGCTGGCAGCGAATTCTGGTTCATCGTGCCGGTGGCTGCGCAGGCGGAGGCAAACCGAATGGCGGAGTCTGTGCCCCCAGTCTTCGCCGGCGCGCGGGTGTTGGTGGTGGAAGATAACCCAACACACCGCCAGGTAGTAGCCCGGCAACTGCGCTGCTGGGGGATGCAGGTCCAGGAAGCCAGCGACGCCAAGATCGCCATGCAGATGCTGCGGTCCGACGCGGCATCGGGAATGGCGTCGGCGGTGGTGCTGGTTGACCGCACCCTCCCCGATTCCAGTGCCGAGGACCTGGTAAACGCCATCCGCAGCGAGTCTGCTCTCTCACACTGCCATTCCGTTCTGATGGCGCCAGGGGTCTACTTGCCCGAAACGAGGCGTCTTGCCGAGGCAGGTTTTGCCGCCTCCTTACCCAAACCTATCCGCGCCAGCCACCTGATGCGCGCATTGGTGGAGGTACTTGCCTGCCCTCACTACGCGAACTCGGGTGCTAGTGCTTCACTCGAGACTGTCGCCGACAAACTGCGGGAGGGGGAGGCGGAGGCTCCACCCCAGTTCATCCATGCGCAGGTTCTGCTCGCGGAGGACAACCTCATCAACCAGCATGTGGCAATGGCCATGTTGAGGCGCCTCGGTATACGGGCGGACGTGGTGGCCTCGGGAAGGGAAGCGCTGGAAGCCCTGGAACGTAAGCGTTACCAGCTCGTCCTGATGGATGTGCAAATGCCGGAAATGGACGGGCTCGAAGCCACGAGGCGTCTGCGCCAGTTGGAACAGTCAGCCAGCGGGCCTCGCGTTTCGGTGGTGGCCATGACGGCGCACGCTATGCAGGGCGACCGCCAGACCTGTCTTGATGCGGGCATGGACGACTACGTGCCCAAGCCTATCCGGCGGAGCGAACTCGAGGAAGTCCTGAGGCGCTGGCTGCTACCGTCCATGGGGACTCCTGCCAAGCCTTCTTCCAGAGACAGTTCAGGTGCCGGTCGCCCCTCCGTGGTTGTGCGGTAGACCCATTCGCGAAGCAGCTGCCTCAGCTTCTACCTTTTGAAGCGGGCGCAGCCAGCGCGCGCACAGCCTCCTCCAACTGCCGCGCGATCACGGATGGGTCTTCAATCAACTCAAACCGCAACGGTGCGCCCACATGGATACGCACCTCGCCGCGGCGCGCCACGCGCCGTCCCTGCTCCCGCAACTCGTGGACGCCCTCCAGCCAGATAGGAACCACTGGAAGCTGAAGGTCCCTGGCCAGAATGCCCGCGCCCTGCCGGAAGGGTAGCAGTTGCCCGGTGGTGGACCGGGTGCCTTCCGGGAACACCATCACGTGGTAGCCCTCATCGGCAAGATGCCCCGCATGCCGGAAGGCGCGCCGCACGCCGGCAGTGCGTGGCAACGGAAAGACGTGGTAGCAGAGCACAACCAGCAGGTATTGCACCGGCAGCCACAGCCGCCAATACCAGGTTTCGGTGGGTGCTGGATGCTTGTAGCTCCGCAATATTTCGCCGCTCATGGCGATGGCGCAACGGCGGGCCAACCTCCATGGAAGACGGCCCACAATCAGGGCCCCGTCGATCTCTGTCAGATGGTTCGAGATGAACAGCGCCGGTCCGCTGAGTGCGTCAAGATGCTCTGTGCCCACCACGGCCGCGCGCGCCGAATAGAAGCGCGTTAGCGGGCGAAGAACCAGTAAGTGAAAGACCTGGCGAAACGCCGAAGCCCACCAGAAGCGCGGCCACCGCGGGAACGGGAAGCCGCTTTCCTGGCGAGGTTTCTGGGCTTCGGAAGGCGGAATGGAAGGCGACGCCGGAGCGGATGCAGGCAAACGAGCGGTTTCACCCGATGCATCCGTGGGATTTCCTACGGCCAAGGTGCCAGCTTGCTCCGTTGTGTCAGGCGCCGCGGCCGCGCCACCCACATCCAGCGCCTGCCCCAACATTGCGCGCAACTCCGCCACCGTGGTTTGTTCCGTAATTGAGCTTTCATCGAGTGAAACGGAGAAGCGGGCTTCCAGCGCGCTGGCAAGTTGCACTCGTGCCAGGGAGTCCAGGGCAAGGTGCTGCCCAATCTGCCATTCCTCGTGCAGGTCACCTTCCCAGCGTGCGCCGGCTTCATTGAGCACCTGCTCGAGGGTGCTGGCTCGCAGCTCGTCCACAGGCTGCCCGCTCAGCAGGGCTTGCGCATATTCGCGTACCGCACCACGGCGGACTTTGCGTGTGGCAGTGCGGGGAAAATCGGGCTCCGGCCACACCGCCCAGCGCGCCATGCGTTGGTGAGTCTCCATCCCCGCGTTTACTCGGTGCAGAACGGCGTCCAGCACATCCTGTGGTCCGTGTGGCAACAGCAAGGCCATGGGCAACGGACCGGCAGAATCTTCCACTGCCACCACCACCGCGTCGCGGATCTCCGGCTGGGTGCGTAACGCCTGCTCCAAGTCTTCGGGATAGATGTTCATCCCGTTGGCGGCGACGATCACTTCCTTGCTGCGGCCACGGAAGTAGAAGTTGCCCTGTGCGTCGCGCTCGGCAAGGTCGCCCGTTGCGAACCACTCACCGTCTTCACTCAGCGGCGAAGGGCCGCCTTCCTTTGACCAGTATCCAGGGGAAACGGTCTGCCCGCGCACCAGAATCTCGCCGGCTTCACTGATGCGGATCTCGCGGCCCGCCATGGACTTACCAATGCTGCCGCGGCTCATTTTGAAAGGATGGTTGACGCTGATAAGCGAAGCTGTTTCCGTCATGCCGTAGCCCTGGATGACGGCGTAGCCCAGCCTCCGCCACAGCACTTCGGTGTCCTCGGGCAAACTAGCGCCACCGCATACAAAGGCCCAGAACTTCCAGCCCAGCCGCGCATGCACATCCCGGAACAGCCACCAGCTCTTCAGGAAGTGGACCTTGCCTGCCTGGGCAAGACGCTGCTCAAACCCCTCCGCGCCCCAGCGTACCCTGCTGCCGCGCTGCGTTTCCGCGCCCAGCAACTCCAGGTATCGCGGCACGGTTGCCATCACTGAGATGCGGCGCTCGCGAATGGTGCTTGCAACATCGGCGGGGCTGAGTTCCGGCAGAAAGTGAACCTCGCCCCGCAGCAAAGGGGGCAGAAACAGGCCGAGCATCTGCCCGAAGACGTGCGAGAGCGGCAATTGCACCAGGAAGCGAATTGGGTGAAACGGTCGTTCCCAGCGCAGATAGCGCTGCATCTCCCGTTCGATCGGCTCCACGCTGGCCAGCGTATTGCCGTGCGTAAGGCATACTCCCTTTGGCGCGGCGGTGGAGCCGGAGGTGAAGATGATTTGCGCCAGGGTATCGCGCCGCAATCCCCGGGGATTGGGCGGCGCCGCGGCGGGAAGCGCGGCCACCCGCTCAGCAAGCTGCGAGAATCGCACAGTGTCTGGCAGTGCGGGATCTCCCTCGCTCAACTCCAATTGCTGGACCTCATCGAGCCAAAGCAAGCGAGCCTGAGTCTCCGCCGCGATGCGCGCAACGTAATCCCGACTTGCCTGGGCATCCACCGGCACGGCCACGATGCCTGACGCCAAACAAGCCCAGAACACCGCCGCCCACTCTCCACGGTTGGCGCCCCAAAGCAGCACGCGATCACCAGGCTGGATCCCTTGCGCCTGCATCCAATGGGCTGTCTGCCAGGCAAGATGAGCTAGTTGCTGGTAGCTGAGCCGTTTGTTGCGCAGCCCTTCCGGATAGAAGTATGCGATGTTCCTTGAGTCAGCCGCCATTTGCTGCAGGTAGCTGCCCAGATGCTCGCGGAGAGGTGCCGTTGTCGTTGATGTCTTATCTGCTGGAGATTCGTGGTTCACTTCGTTTGGGTCCGTCCCATGCAAGGGGAGCCGCTGTTCCCGGAATCAACTCGCGTGCGCAAAGCAGAGCACTGGGAACTTCGGTTCCGCCTCCAGCACCCCGGTGGGATGGACACGGCAACAGGATGCCGCTTCCCCGGGGCAGAGTGTGCGTAGGGCATAGCGCTCGCGCTCACCATCGAGCATTGCCCATTCAAGCGTCCCTGGTGAATCCTGAGTATCGCATCGCCATCGCGCCCATTCCCTATTTTGGAGGATCTGCCAGCACCCTGTCTCGCAGATTGCTGGTTGCAGCCCGCGCAACCCGGGCAAGGGGAATCGCTCACGCCATTGGCTACGGATATAGGGCGCTTACCGGGATCGACGCGATGTCGGTCTTCGAGAGCCCGGGCAGACCCACGCCGCCAGACACGAAGCCCAGCAGCACGTTGTCACCGTGAAAATGTATGGCCGTATAGCAATACCAGCCATCGGGGTGGGCCATCAAGTCGCGCTTGTGTACCCACGTCTTGCCCTCGTCGCGGGAAATCGCCACCGTCAGCGGAGTGCGCCTGCCTTCCGGCTCGCCGGGAAGGCTTTCGTCCGCGCGCCATGCTTCCGGAACCGCGGCATGGTCGTTCCAAACCAGCAGCAGGTGGCCCGTACTGGGGATGCGCTTGATTGACGCGGGGGCGAGCGGCGAACGAATCGACGAAGGGACCGCCGCACTCCAGGTTTCCCCGGCATCGCGGGAGTAGGACAGATACTGGCTGCCCAAGCGGGTGCGAATGTACATCATCAGCCGGCCGTCTTTCAGCGCAACCACTCCTGGTTCCTGAAACCCGCGGCGGCTCGGCGTGGGGCATTCAAGCGTGCTCCTGCTGCGTCGCCAGGTAGTGCCTCCGTTGTCAGAGAGGTAAACCATGGCGGTGCTGCGCGGGTTGTAGTTGTTCCCCAGCGGAGGATGCAGAGCCACGGGCATCACCAATCGCCCGGAATCCAGTTGTACCACGCGGTCATTGTTCAGCACCCAATATCCGGGCTCCGCGATGCATTGAATGGGGTCACTCCAGGTCTGGCCCTCATCACTCGAAAACCGCACAAAGGGCCGGCAATCGTGTACGGAGTGCTTGCGCAGGTAGAACAGCGCGATGCGCCCGTCCCGCAGCCGCAGCAGACTCACACTCATCACATTCATCTCGCCCTCGCGTTCCACCAGGGTGATGTCGTCGGAGGTCCATGTCCTTCCGCCATCGGAGGAATAGCGTCCGGCAATGGTGGCTGCGGCATGATCGTCGTAACCACTGGAGAAGCGCGTATAGGCGAACAGGATGCGGCCATCGCGCAAGGTGAGAAACGCGCCTTCGGTATTGCGCGGATTGCCCGGCGACGGCGGCAGCAACGGAACGACCGTGGCGCCCTGCAGGGATGGATTGCGCGGCGGCGCTTCGGCCCATAGGCCCGGCGCAGCGGCGCTTAGTCCTAAGAGTATGGTCGCGAGAGCACTTAGAATCCGAGCCGAATGTCGTTGGACAGCTGCTTGCATGGGCACTAGCTTAGCAGCCAGTGGCTCCGCTGGTGAAAGTCCGGAAGCGGAATCCTCTGGCATACTGGGGCTATTATGCGATGTCTGGGAATCTTCTACACCGCGTGCCTTTTCCTGCTGGTAGCCATCCCTGCCTTGGCTCAGCAACGGACGGGCCCAGTGCGCAACAGTGCCAGTTCCGCCGACACGATGAGCGCCTTCAGTGACATGCTGCAGGATCTGGTGGAGCGTGTCGACCCGGCTGTCGTGCAGATCATCACCCGCGGCTTCGCGCTCAGCAACGAAGGCGGGGCGTCGCTGATCCGCTCGCAGCGCGGGATGGGTTCTGGCGTGGTGGTGGATCCCAAGGGCTACATTGTCACCAATGCTCATGTGGTGGGCATCGCGCGGCAGGTACAGGTGCTACTGCCCGAAGCCGTGGATGAAGAGATGCGCTTTACGTCCGTGGTGAAGCCAGCGGGCAAGTTGCTCCCTGCCCGGGTGCTGGGGATGGATCGCGAGACGGATATCGCGGTGCTGAAGATTGACGGGGAGAATCTGCCTCATTTGGACTTCGGAGATTCCGAACAAGTGCGCCAGGGTCAGGTAGCGGTGGCGTTCGGTAGTCCCTTCGGCTTGGAGAACTCCGTGACGATGGGTGTTGTCAGCAGTGTGGCGCGCCAGGTGAGTATGGACGACCCGATGATCTACATTCAGACCGACGCGGCGATCAATCCTGGCAACAGCGGCGGCCCACTGGTGAATGTCCGCGGCGAGATCATCGGCATCAACGCCTTCATTGTTTCACCCAGTGGCGCTAATGACGGCATTGGTTTTGCGGTGCCGGCCAACATCGCGCGCGTTGCGTACGAGCAGATCCGCAAGTACGGCCGGGTGACACGTGGTCAGATTGGCGTGGTGGCACAAACGATTACACCTTCGCTCGCTGAAGCGTTATCGTTGCCGCAGCCTTGGGGAGTGTTGATTTCCGATGTGGCGCCCAAGAGCGCAGCCGAAGCTGCGGGTCTTGAGGTCAAGGACGTTGTCCTCAGTTTCGAGGGTAAGGCCATGGAGAATGCACGCCAGTTTGGAGTGAATATCTACCAGCACGCAGGAGACACCGTTTCGATTGAACTGCTGCGCAACGGCCAGAAGGTGACGCGGCGCGTGGCCGTGCTCGAACGTCCGCGCGACCCCGATCGCGTCCTCTCCTTCGCGCAAAGCGCAGAGAATCTGATTGCCAAACTCGGACTGGTGGGCGTTGACCTAACCGGGGAAGTGATGGCGTTGATGCCTCCCGTACGCCGATTCCAGGGAGTGGTGGTGGCAGGCGTGATTGCCGACCTTTCGGCCGATGACAACTCTCTTCGTCCGGGCGACGTGATTTACGAGGTCAACAACCAGCGGGTTACCAGCCTCGCCGACTTGCGTGCAATCGCCGCGAACCTGCAATCCGGAAGCCCGGTGGCACTGTTGATTGAGCGCTTGGGGCAAACACAGTTCCTGTTATTGGAACTACCGTAAATGGAAAGTGCGTGTCACCATTGGCAACGATTTGTGTCTCCACGTAGAGTGAAAGCACTTCACTCTACGGAGGCACCCTATGCTGTTTGAACTGCAGTCGCAGAAGTCCCTGGAAGAGATCGGCAAGGCCCTGGAAGAAGCGGCTGCACGCCACCAGTTTGGGGTGATTGCCGTCCACGACCTGAAGGCGACCATGGCCAGGAAGGGCGTGGACTACGCCGGGGAGTGCATGGTGTATGAGGTCTGTAACCCCCACCAGGCGCGAAAGGTTCTGGAGGCGAATGGCGCCGTATCCACCGCGCTCCCCTGTCGCATCTCGGTGTACCGGCACGGTGAGGGATACAAGCTGGCGACGCTGCTGCCCACAGCGCTGATGGCCCTGTTTCACAGCCCGGATCTCGAGCCCGTGGCGAAGGAAGTGGAGCAGGTAATGGTGGCGATGATGCGGGAAGCAGCCTGAACGCTGCTTCCCGCCGATACGCCTAGCGGCTCAGCTTGGGCCGCGCGCAGGCCTGCAACG
>JAHCHD010000168.1 GCA_026129915.1 Bryobacterales bacterium | reverse complement strand
GCGCGCGGCGGGCGAGGTGGGGCGGATCACGGCGGAACTGGTGTTCGGCTACAACCGTCACCCTCGCTGGGATGACGACGTTCACAATTGCTACGGACGAGTGGAACTCATCGCCCTGGAAGGCATAATGCCGGGTGTGGGCGCGATGGCGACGGACGTGATTGAAGAGGACGGCTCGCACCCGCACAAGGCAGGTGCTTGCGTTAGCTTCAAGGGCTTTGAGCAATTCCGCACATTGCGCAACAAGCTGGACGGCTGCATCACGGGCTCGCAACTGGCCAAGGACCGCGCCGCGCGCAGCCTCGTCTCGGTGATGATTCCGGCCGCCCTCGACTATCCGGTGTAAGCCATGGAACGTGAACGTGTGGATGTGGATGTCGTCTGCGTGGGCTTCGGCCCCGCCACGGGAGGCTTTCTCACCACAATCTCCAGGGAGATTCCGCTGAACGATGGCACTTTTCCGCAGGTGATTTGCTATGAACGGGCCGATGATCTTGCCTTCGGTGTCTCAGGCGTGGTCACCAAGGGGCGTGGCCTTCGTGTGTCATTCCCAGATCTGAACCCGGCGGAAATCCCGATGGCGGCTCCGGTAGCCAGCGAGAAGGTCTACTACCTGCTGGACCCGGTGGGCGCCAGTCGCCGGTCCGCTACCCTGCGCGCGGCCGATGCCGCACTGCGCGTTTCGGGCTCGTGCAAGGACGAGGCTTTCGAATTGCCCTACATTCCGCCTTTCCTTGAGAAGCACGGCGGGTTGGTGATGTCCATTGGACAGTTCAACCAATGGGTGGGCCAGCAGGTGATGATGACCGGGGCGGCCCAGGTATGGCCGGGCACTCCCGTTGCCGAGGCTCTGATCGACGGCGACACAGTGCGTGGCGTACAGTTGGCCGATCAGGGCGTGGATCTCGATGGTAACCCCACCAGCGCGTTTCAGCCGGGCATGGAGATTCACGCGCCGTTGACGGTGATTGGCGATGGACCGGTGGGTCCGGTAGGACGACAACTGGATGAACACTTCGGTTTGCCTCCGGGACACGAACAGCGCGAATGGGCCGTGGGCATGAAGATGGTGGTGGACCTGCCGGAAGGCTGCACTCTAGCTCCCGGCACGGTGTTCCATACATTCGGTTACCCTGAACCCGAGATCTTCGGTTTCCTCTACGTGCAACCTGACTCCGTGGCCAGTGTGGGCATCTTCATTCCAAGCTGGCTGGAGAACCCGGTGCGGACTTCCTACCGCTACCTGCAGCACTACCTGTTGCACCCGCTCGTTTGGAAGCACCTCCAAGGCGGGCGGATGCGCTCGTGGGGAGCGAAGACGCTGAACGAGAGCGGACGACGCGGCGAACCGTATCTGGTGGGCGACGGATGGGCGCGTATCGGCGAAGGTTCAGGCAGCACCAACGTGCTGGCTGGTTCCGGCGTGGATGAAGCCTGGACCACCGGCGTACAACTGGGCAAGGCGGTGCTGGAGCTTTGGCGCGAAGGCGCGCCTTTTACGAAGGAGAACCTCGAACGTACCTATGTGACGCTACGCCGTAATAGTTGGGTGGAAGAAGAGGCGCGGGTGGCTGAGTATGCGCGCGACGGCTTCCACCGGGGAGTGGTGCCGGGCATGCTGGGCATGGCGCTGGCGGGCTTCAGTGGCGGGCGTCTGCATCTGCCGGGTCTGCCGGAACACGCGATGCCCACGCTCGAGGACTTCTTCAGCGGCCGCATTCCGCCGGAAGAACTGGCGGCGCTGAAGAAACAAGCTGAGACCCACGGTGAAGCGCTGCACGACCTGGTGATGAACCGCTGCGGCTGGCCGGAGATTCCCTATGACGGCCAGTTGCTGATGTCGCAGCAGGATGCACTGTTGCTGGGCGGCAAGGTGCAAGCTGCGCCCGGCTATGCTAACCACGTGCGCTTCCGCGATGATGAGGTGTGCGGGCGATGCGGGGCGATGACCTGCGTGGAGATCTGTTCGGCGCAGGCGCTTATGCCGGGCAAGCCCACGCCCAGTTTTGACCGCGAGAAGTGCATCCACTGCGGAGCCTGCATCTGGAACTGCGAGTTCCACAACGTGGACTTCCGCGCTGGCGCGGGAGGCCTGCACTCAGCCGAGAACTAACGACGGGAATTAGATCATGACTGAACCCTTTCATATCGTGGTGTGCGCCGGCGTTGCGCCGGATCCGCTGCAGACGCTTGAGCCCGTGATGGGTCCGCAAGGGCCAACGCTGAAGAACGAATTGATGCTGCCCGCGGTGCTTGACCCCTGGGCGGCACACGCGCTCTACGAGGCTAACCATCTGGCGAAGAGCATTCCTGGCAGCAGGGTGTGGCTGGTGTCGATGGCGCCCAAGCCAAAGCTGCAGCAAGTGCTGATGACCATGGCGCAGAAGGTGAGCTTTGAATTGGTGGCGCTGGATGGTCCAGCGAGCGGCTTTGTCGACTATGCGCAGGTGGCGTACGCCCTGGCTGAGGCCATCGAAGGCATTGAGGGCCTGAACCGCAGCCGGTTGTTGCTTTTCGGTGGTTGGGAATCCGCGGGGCGCGCGGCGGGAGTCACCCTCGCGATGGTGGGTGAGCGGCTGGGCATTACGGAACAGTTCCAGGCTGTCGACGTCCTGAAGATTGGCGACGACGGATTGCTCGAAATTCATGAGCGGGCGGAGGGCGGCAAACATCAGGTGACCTTGTGTGGCGGGCCGCCGGCAGTGCTGGGATGGGCCACTGGGAATCTGCCCGAGCCTCCAAACAGCCCGCAGACGGGCATGGCGAACATGCGCACTCTAATGCCCGCGCTGCAGAAGGCGAAGCCCGTTCCCGTGAATGGGGGATTGCAATTCACCAGCGCATCGTTGCCTCGCCAGCAGAGGTCAACTCGCGTTGTGAAGGACGCGAGTGCGGAAGAAGTAGCGGCTGAGATTGCCGCCTGGATTCGCGGCTAGTCGACAGCTTTTCGGGATAGCAGGGAGACCGTGATGGATTCGATTCTTGTACTGTTGCACACCGAAGACGATGGCACTCTGCGGAAGGCATCGTTGGAAGCGCTGGAGGCGGCACGCAACTTGGGCGGCGTCCTGAGTGTGGGCATCGTTGGCGGAAGCGCCGGCCCTGCGTTGTCCCAGATTGCCGGCTGTGGTGCTGCACGCGTGCTGGTGGTGGAAGGCCAAGCATTCGCGGCGTCGCGGTATTCCTCCGATTGCCCCGCTGCCGTTGCAATCTTCGAAGCGACGCTCCCAGGTCTGGTGATTGCTCCTTGTACTCCGCGCTGGGCGCGCAGTTTGCCGGGGGCAGCCGCGCGCATGGGCGGGGTTGCAGACACCCATGTTACGGGCGTCCAGTTTGCGGATGGACAGGTGGAGGCGGCTCGTTGGTTCTACCGGCAGCGCATTGAAGCCACGCTGCGCCGCGAGCAACGCCCTTGGTTCCTGCTGCTGGAAGGTGGCGTGGCCGCACCCTTCGTGGCGAGTGGTGATTCCCCGGCAGCCGAGCCTCTCAACCCTGCGGTGAAGCCACGTTCCGAAGTCACGGGCATGGTGATGCCCCAAGGCGGCGGCCAGACAATTCGCCCTGAAGCTGAACTGCTCTTCGTCACCGGGGCCGGCTGGACCAAGAAGCAGAAAGACGGCGCCGTCCATATCGACCAGGCGGGCAAATTGATCCTGGACTTCCTTGGCAAAGCCGACGCGTCATTGGGCAGCAGCAAAAGTCTGGTGGACCTGAGCGGCGAGGGCCATGCAGTGCTGCCCTTCCTGTCACATCTGAACCAGGTAGGCCAGACTGGTTCCACGCCCCGCCATCCCAAGGGCCTCGCCACCTGCTGCCACGGCGAGGAGCCGCACGCGGTGGGCTGGCGATTCATCCAGGAACGCCGCGCCGTCAACCTCGACGCCAATTGCGGTTGGGCGCGCGGCAAGGCGGATGTAGTTTACGTGGCGGATGCCTTCGCCGTGATCACGCGTCTTAACGAGTTGCTGGCGAAGTCGTAGCGGGCGCGATGCGGAAGCCCTCCGCCTCCAGGGCGGATCGGACGGCGGCTGCCAGCGCTGGTGCGCCGGGAGTGTCGCTGTGCAGGCAAAGCGTATCTGCAACGATGGGCACCGTTTCGCCTGAGGCAGTGATTGCTAGGCCGTCGCGAGCAATCGAGAGCGCCTGTTCCGCTGCTTCCCGCGGGCTTGTGATAAGCGCGTCCGGATAGCGGCGATGGCGCAAGCTCCCATCTGCTTCGTAACGCCTGTCAGCAAACGCCTCGGGGATCACGGCAAGCCCGGCTTGCCCAAAGATGCGCAGGCAGGGCGCGCCCGCCAGCGTAATCACCGCCACCCCCGGCAGTACCTCTCTTGCTGCTTGGGCAATGGTTGCCGCAAGTCCGCAATCTCGCGCGGCCAGGTTATAGAGCGCCCCGTGCGGCTTCACGTGGCGCAGCGCCACCGCGCAGGAATCCGCAATTTCGGCCACAAGACGAAGTTGACCTCGCAGGCTTTCAAGAAGTACCGCGGCTTCGATAGCCATGGGCTCGCGTCCGAAATTCTCGCGGTCTGGAAAACCGGGATGTGCCCCCACGGCCACACCGCGCGCGACGGCGGAGCGGATCGTCTGGAGAATCAGCTCCGGGTCACCGGCATGCGCGCCACAGGCGACATTCACGGAACTCACCGTATCCAGCAGCGCATCCTGCACGCCGCTGGCGGCCAGTTCCGGCAATTCCGCCATGTCGCAATTGAGGTCGATCGACAGCATGGGCTTCGCCACGCGCACTCCGCCGAAAGTCTACACCTGGTCGGGCAGGGAATAGGGCTCCCGGTACTTGCGAGTGAGCATCGCGTTGGCTTCAGAGTCACCCACAAATTTCTCGGTGGCGGGGTCAAACTTGAGCGCCCGTTTCAGCCGGAAGGAGATGTTGGCGAGATGGGCCAGCGTGGTGGAAAGATGGCCCTGCTCAATGTCGCAGTGAAGCTCAGCCACTTTGCGGCTGCGGACGGTGCGGATGAAGTTGTCGAAGTGGCTCACTTGGGGCTCGTCAGATTTCGGGATGGGCACCTCTTCGTATCCCGTGCGCGGGAAACCGGAACGGGTGGTGCGTTCATCCACGCCGTCATCACCCACGTCAGGGGTGTTGCGGAACGAGAACTTGCCACGCATCGCCTTCCACCCGTCGTTGCTGGTGATATAGCCATCGGTGGTGTAGAGCAGGTCAGTTCCGCGGGTGTCCGGGCTGAAAAGGTTCAGAGCTTCAAAGTCCACCACGCCGCCATCGGCGTAGGTGAACGCGCCGCTCTGGAAGTTTGGCACCTGCTGGTCACTCTCGTGGACGTAATAGCCGCCGGTGCAGTAAACCTCAGTGGGATGCGTATTCACATTGCGAGCCCAGCGAATCACGTCGAGGTGGTGCACGCCGGTGTTGCCCACGTCAGTGGTGGAGGTGTCCCAGAAGAAGTGCCAGCCATAGTGGAACTGGTTCACCTGGAAGCTCTTCATGGGAGTGGGCCCGAGATACAGGTCCCAGTTCACTCCCTCGGGAACGGACTGCTCTTGCATGCGGCCGATGCTGGCGCGGGGCTTCACGAGTTCCATGCGACCGCGGTATACCTTCCCTAGCCCGCCAGCTTGCGCGAAGCGGACCGCGTCGCGCACCTTGGGGTCGCTGCGCCGGTTGAGGCCCGCCTGCACAATGCGGTTGTACTTGCGCGCGGCTTCCACCATGCGCCGGCCTTCCAGCACTGTAAAGGAGACGGGCTTCTCCACGTAGACGTCCTTGCCTGCCTGGCAGGCCCAGATGGTCATCAGCGCGTGCCAGTAATCCGGAGTCGCAATGGATACCGCGTCGAGGTCTTTGCGCTCAAGCAGCTTGCGGATGTCTTCCACGGTATCGGGGCGATGGCCTTGCAGACGCTCTACGGTGCTCACCGCCGCGGGAAACAGCCGCGTATCCACATCGCACAACGCCACAATCTTGACGTTGGGCACCTTGGCGAACTCGTCAATGTGTGCACGTCCGCGCCCGTGGATTCCCACCACTGCAATATTCACGGTGTCGCTGGCGCTCCGTTGCGCAAGTGCGGCAGGTGCGGCTACTGCATTGGCTGCGAGAACGGTGTGCTTCAGAAAGTCTCTTCGATCAGGCTGCGGCATGGCAGGATTTCCCCCTCCGGTTGTTTCAAGGTAACACGATGTCCGTTGCGTATTTTCGTAGAGGGATTGGTGTAGTGGCAAGGTGACTGCGTCCTGGGCGCTGAAACACTGCGCTGGTGTGAGGAGTCTTGTGGATGCGGCGGGTAACCCATTTCCGCCAGGAACCCTATGCCTTACCTGCCCATTGAATCCTATGGTGTGATTGGTGACTTGCACTCAGTAGCCCTCGTGGGCGTTGACGGCTCCATCGACTGGTGCTGCTTGCCGGACTTCGATTCGCCCAGCGTGTTTGCGCGCATTCTGGACGACCGCATCGGCGGCTACTTCAAGATCGCCTCCTTGGAGTGCGAACGTCGCAAGCAGATGTACCTGCCCGAAACCAATGTACTGCTGACGCGCTTCCTTGGGCACGATGCTCTGGGCGAGTTGACCGACTTCATGCCCATCAATCCAACGCGCCCTGGGCGCAGGGTGCGGCACGAGATTGTGCGTATGGTAAGGGTGCTGCGCGGCCACATGCGCTTCCGGCTGGAATGCGTTCCGGCGTTTGACTACGCGCGGGTGAAGCACAAGGTGGTGCCCGCGCCCAACGGGGTGGTCTTCGAGACAGACACTACAAAGCTGAGTCTGTTATGTCCGGTGGAATTCAGCTCCGATGGCGAGCGGGTAGTTGCCAACTTCGAGTTGCAGGCTGGCGAGTGCGCCACCTTTGTGCTGCGCCATCAGGAAGGCGGAGACAACGGTTTCACCGCGGAACTGGCAGATCCTGAAGAAGAGCTGATGAACACCATCGGCTACTGGAGAAACTGGCTGTCGAAATCGCAATACAAAGGCCGCTGGCGCGAGATGGTGGAGCGTTCCGCATTGGTGCTGAAGCTCCTGACGTACAAGCCTACGGGCGCGATTGTGGCAGCGCCCACCACCAGCTTGCCCGAGGAAATAGGCGGCGAGCGCAACTGGGACTATCGCTATACCTGGATCCGCGACGCCGCATTTACGGTGTACGCACTCATTCGGCTTGGCTTTTCGAGTGAGGCCGAAGAGTTTATGGGCTGGCTGCAGAATCGCATACGCGAGGAGGACAGCGAGGACGGTCCGCTACAGGTGCTTTACCTGATTGATGGCCGCCACCACGTGCCGGAAGTGCATCTCGATCATCTGAGCGGCTACCGCAATTCAAAGCCGGTGCGCATTGGCAATCTCGCCGCGAAGCAGTTCCAACTCGATATCTACGGGGCGCTGATCGACTCCATCTATCTGTTCGACAAGTACCACACCCGTATTTCCTACGACCTGTGGCGGCACGTGCTGCGTATGCTCGATTTCGTGATGGCCAACTGGCAGCGGCCTGATGATGGCATTTGGGAGGTACGCGGCGGGCGGCAACAGTTTATCTACTCGAAACTCCAGTGCTGGGTGGCCCTCGACCGCGCCTTGCGCATGGCGCTCAAGTACGGGCTTCCTATTGACTTCGTCAACGTTCGTCGTACCCACGACGAAATCTACCAAACCATCATGAACCGGGGCTACGACAAAGGCATCCGCAGCTTCGTGCAGCACTACGGTACCGACGCCATGGACGCGTCCCTGCTGATGATGCCGCTTGTGCAGTTCTGTTCGCCTCGCGACCCGCGAATGCTGGGTACCATCGATCGCATCATTGATGAGTTGAGCTTCGGCAGTCTGGTGCACCGGTACGCGATCGGCAAAGGCGCGGGCGACGGACTCAGTGGCGAGGAAGGCACCTTTAGCATGTGCAGCTTCTGGCTGGTGGAAGCGCTTACGCGCGCCGGCCGCACCGAAGAAGCCCGCCTCAACTTCGAGAAGATGCTCACGTACGCAAACCACCTTGGGCTATATGCCGAGGAAATCGGCGCTAGCGGCGAAGCCCTCGGAAACTTTCCGCAGGCCTTCACGCACCTGGGGCTGATTAGTGCGGCGTTCAACCTCGATCGGGCGCTTGACGGCGGCCCCCCGGTGACGGGTTAACGGCGCGCCAGAAAGCGATGCCGCCTTCCGTCTCCCCGTATCCAAAGTCATACTTGACTCATCTGATAGCTTGGAAGTAGAGGAGAATCCGTTCCCATGGCCATGGACTTCACTCGCAGCGGTAATCCCGTGCTTGGCGAGAATACATTTCGTACCGGCGAGGTGGTTGCTTTTGGCGACACCATGACCGTGAATGGTGTGATCAACAAGACAGGCATCCTGCTGGTGTTGGTGACCATCGGCGCCATTTTGCCCTGGACGCGCTACTTCGCAAACCCAGCTGACCCGCTGGTTTCAGTAATGATGATTGGCGGCATCATCGGCGGCCTGGTGATGGCGCTAGTGACCACGTTCAAGAAGGACTGGGCGCCCATTACCGCTCCGGCCTATGCGTTACTGCAGGGATTGGCCTTGGGCGGCATCTCCGCGATGTTTGAGATGACTTACCCAGGTATCGCGCTGCAGGCGATGGCGCTCACCATCGGTGTGCTTGCCGTGATGCTGATGGCCTACCGCAGCGGCCTCATCAAAGCCACTGAGAAGTTCCGCATGGGAGTCGTGGCCGCCACGGGAGCCATTTTCCTCGTTTATATGGTGAGCTTCGTGCTCAGCTTCTTTGGCATCCAGGTGAGCTTCCTCTATGGCAACAGCCTCCTGAGCATCGGCATCAGCGGAGTGATTGTGGTGGTGGCGGCACTGAACCTGATTCTCGATTTCGACCTCATCGAAAAGGGAGTCAGCCAGGGAGCCCCCCGCAAGTTTGAGTGGTTCGCCGGCTTCGCGCTGATGGTGACGCTCATCTGGCTTTACCTTGAACTGCTGCGGTTGCTATCGAAGATCAACAGTCGGCGCTAGAGTGCTGCCAGCTTGGCGGTAAGTTCGCTGACACCGATTGCTTCAACCCCGTCGCTGAGCGGATCGCGGTCCTCCCCAGCGTAAACCACGAACGCGCGCGCCGAATTCAAGTCCGCGCGCGCTGTGAAACCTAAGCCCGATTTGCGCACCTACCCGTGCTTGGCGATTGAGTGCTTGCTCAAGGGCGCTGCGTGCCCTGCGTTCCATCATCCTTGAAACCTGCAAACTAGAAATCCGACTCTCAAATTGCAGGGTTGAATCGCCTTCTTGTTCTATTCCGCCAATTCTCTAGTGAACCGATCAACATGCTATAGTTATGGGGATGCAGCCCTGCAAACCCGTTCCCCGCGAGCCTACGCGCCGCCGGTTTGTTGGCGCTGCCGGAGCGGCCGCGCTTGCGTTTGCGGGTTGTAGCAGCGGCGTCGATCGCGTTCTTCGCAATATCTCCTACGACCCCACGCGCGCCCTGTTCCAGGAAGTGAACACGCAGTTTGCGGCTCGCTGGCTGGCGGCGGGGAATCCTCCGTTGCGCCTGGAACAATCGCACGGTGGTTCCGGAAAGCAGGCTCGGGCGGTGCTGGACGGGTTGGACGCGGATGTTGTCACCCTGGCTCTCGCCTACGATATCGACGCGATTGCGCAGCGGAGCACGTTGTTGCCCAAGGACTGGCAGAAACGTCTTCCCAACAATAGCTGCCCCTACACTTCGCGAGTCGTGTTCCTGGTCAGGCGCGGCAATCCCAAGGCGATTCGCGATTGGGAGGACCTGGCACGTCCCGGCGTGGCGGTGATCACCCCGAACCCGAAGACCTCGGGCGGCGCCCGCTGGAACCATCTGGCAGCCTGGGGAGCTGTATGGCGTGCCACCGGCAGCGAATCAGAGGCACGCCGGTACCTGCAGTTGGTGTATCAGAATGTGCCGGTGCTCGATTCCGGTGCGCGTGGCGCCACCACCACCTTCGTGCAACGGCGGATGGGCGACGTTCTTATCACCTGGGAAAGCGAGGCGCATCTCGCACTGAAGGAATTTGCGGCCGATGGTCTGGAAGCGGTGATGCCTTTGCGAACGATTCTGGCGGAGCCTCCGGTGGCGCTTGTGGACGCGGTGGCTGCGCGCCGGGGAAATTCGGCCGCCGCACAGGCCTATGTCGAGTTTCTCTACACGCCCGAAGCGCAGCAGGTGATCGCCAGCCACGGCTTCCGCACGGCACTGCCGCCTGATCCAGCGGACTCCCACACCGGCACGCCCTCTTGGTTGCGCATTGACGACGATTTCGGCGGATGGGCGGCCGCCCACGCAAAGCACTTCGCGGAGGGAGCGATCTTTGACCAGATCTACGCCTTCGGAAGTTAAGCCTTCTCGCGCGGCGTCAACGCGTGCGCGCCGGCGGCTGTTGCCCGGTTTCGGGCTCACGCTCGGCTATTCGCTGTTTTGCCTCAGCTTGGTGGTGCTGCTGCCAATGGCGGTCTTGTTTTGGAAGACGGCCACCTATCCCGCTGAGGAACTGTGGGCTGCGGTAAGCAGCGCGCGGGCGATGGCCTCCTACCGGCTTACCTTGGGTACCGCATTCG
>JAHCHD010000167.1 GCA_026129915.1 Bryobacterales bacterium | reverse complement strand
CCAACTCCTGCAAACCCTACGCCGCCAGCGGCCGGAAACCGCCATCCCTCTCCCCAGAACCTCAACCAATAGCCGCGGAAATGGAGGTCCACACGAACGAATCAGCGAATCACATACAACCACTGCGCCAGTCCAATGCAACGGCGAGGTTTTCACGCTCAGGATGTACGCCACAGATGTTTTTTACTTCTCCTGACGACTTACCGTCTCCGTTGACGCATTCCTAGTCAACTGGGGGTGAAGCATGGCTTCGCGCATACTCTTCGGCATCTCGTTCTTCATGCTTACTTGGCCTGTGGCCGCTCAGCTCACCGGCAATCCGGCCTTCGACAAGGTTCGCCGGCTGCACTTCCTTCGTGACGAGAGCTTCGTCGCCAACGGCGTCGATACCGGTACAGGCTCCTTCAGCATGGATATCCCCGTGATGCAGGTGGAGGGTGGCCGTCAGCTCTCCTTTCAACTGCGCTACAACTCCGTGCTGCGCGGAGGGGGCGGTCCATTCAGTCCCGGCTGGAGCCATAACTTTGAGCAGTCCCTCAGCCCAGGCATTACCAGCCCAATCGCACCCACGCCTCTGCGCGTCAATCTCGACGCCAATCGCCGCATCGAGTTCAGCCAGTCCGGGTCAACCTTTTCTAGCCAAGATGAGGCCGGCCGCTTCGACACTCTTGTCCTGCGTACCCCAAACGCAGGCTGGCGCTACACCCGCCGCGACGGCACCGAGATGGACTTCGATACCAGTGGCCGGACCACCGAGGAGCGCAACAAGGTCCGGCAGGCCATCCGCTATGGCTATGCGGATAACCGCCTGTCAACGCTTACTGAGCCCATTGCCAACCGCTTTGCCACCCTCGAATATCGCGGCGCCAGCTCACGCCTCCAATCCATCCTTGACCAAGCGGGCCGCGTCGCCTTCTTTGGGTACGACTCCAATGGACAGTTGGCCTCCGTGCATCCGCCAGCCAAGCTCTCTGAGCCCATGAATCTGCAACTGGTGGACGTTTCCATCCCCGACAATAGCCAGACCGGAGTCACGCGCAGCTTCAACATCTCTGGCCGCGCCGCTGTGGGCATCGTTCGCATTGCGCCTGGTTCTATCTCCCACCCGCGACCCAGCGACATCCGCGTCACCATCATCTCGCCTCAAGGGACTGAGCTAAACCTCGGCTTCACCAACATCGGCACCAGTATCAATCTCAGTGGTCTCTCCTTCGACAGCTTCTGGGGAGAGAACCCCAATGGCACCTGGCGCATCGTCGTCCGCGATCTGGTTGCCGGCAGCACGGGCAGCCTCAGTCCCGTTGGTCTTCGGTTCACTGACAAGACATCACCTACCCGGTTTGAATACGACAGCGCCGGCCGCCTCAGCACGGTTCGTGACGCCGACGGCGTCCGCATGCTCACTAACGTCTACGATTCCCTCGGACGCATTGTCCAGCAGGACGATGCCAACCCCAACAACCTGCCCGCTACCTTTCAATACCAGGAAGGACCCACGGGCGTCGTAACCACCTATCAGGACCGCCTCGGCCATGAATGGGAATTCCGTCACGATGCCGGACATCACCTTCTGTCGCTCACCAACCCGTTAAACCAGACCACTCGCTTTAGTTACGATTCCAGCGGCAATCGCGTCTCCGTCACTGACGCTCTCTCCCGGATCACGCGCTTTACCCATGACCAGGAAGGGAACCTCCTCAGCGTCACTGACCCCGCAAACAGCGTCTGGCAGTTCCAGCACACGTCCTTCGACGGCAATCTCACACGCATCAGCGATCCACTGGGCCAGGAAACCACCTTCGAGTACGACGGCAACAGCAACCTCCGCGCGGTTCGCGACGCCCTTGGCAATCGCGACACCAAGAGCTATAACGGCAACTCGCAGCTCACAGGCAGCTTGATGCAGGACGGCGGCGGCATCAACTTCACCTATAGCGGCGGGAAGCCCGTGGGGGTTTCCCACGCCAGCGGCAGAGGGATGGGCGGCGAGGCCAACTACGACACCATTGGGCTACCCAGTTCCCTCCGCGACGGCGACGGCTTCGAAACCAAACTCGAATACGACGACCAGGGCAGGGAAGTGAAGAAGACGAACCCCCTCGGCGATAGCGAGACTTTCGAGTACGATGTCCGAGGCCGCGTCAGCCGCCATCGCGACTTCAATGGCAACCTCACCACCTACACCTACGATGGCAACGACAACCTCATCGAACTCACCGACGCCCTTGGCCGCAAGGTCCGCTACGCCTACGATGGCGAGGACAATCTAGTCACCACTACCGCTCCCAACGGTGGTCAAAGCCAGATGGTCTACGATGCCGCCGGTCGCGTCATCGAGGAACAGGACCCTCTCGGTAACAAGCTCACCTTCGCCTATGACGCCGTCGGCAACCGCATTGAGGAATACGATGCCAACGGCAAACTCCTCGTCCGCACCCGCTACAATGCGCTCGACTTCCCCATTCAGATGGAAGACGCCGACGGCAACATTGTGGCCACCGAGTTTGATGCCGTGGGGCAGCCCGTGCGCTTCGTGAATGCACTCGGTCAGCCGCTAGCCATCACCTACGACAGTATTGGCCGTCCGGTCACGGCTCGCGACGCACTCAACCGGCAGGCTGCCCGTACCTTTGAGCAGGACGACATGGTGCGGAGCCTGGTGGATGCGAAGAACGTCACCCAGCTGACCTTTACCTATGACCCCGCCAACCGCATGACGGGTGCCGAAACCCGATCCGGCTCGCATCGCTGGACCTACAACGACCGCGATCTGGTCACCCGGTACACGATGCCCGCCGGCCAGCAGTTCAACTACACCTACGACAGCGGTGGCCGCCCCACCACCATTGCCCCAGGTGGTACCGGTGCTGCCAACGGCCGGACCCTAACCTACACCTACGATAAGAACGGCAACCCCCTCCAGGTGCGCCGCCAGGGCAGCGATGGCACAGCCACCCTTACCCGTCAGTTCGACGCCCTCGACCGCGTCACCCGCTATACCGATGAACGGGGCAACGTCCTCCAGTACCTCTACGACGCCAGCGGCAACGTCGCCACCATCCGATATCCCAATGGCCGTGAGGTGAACTACATTTACGACGTGGCCAATCGCCTGGAAGAGATCCGGGACTGGGCCGGACGCCGCACCCGCTATCACTACGACAGCAACAGCCGCATCAGCCGCATCGACTTCCCGAACGGCACCAGCCGCGTGATGCGTTACGACGTCCGGGGTAACATCGTCCGCCGGCAGGACCGCAACCACACCGGGAACCTCATCGTCGACTACCGCTACACCTACGGCCGCACCGGGCTGTTGGATGTCGCATCACCAGGTATGGCGGAGTCCGCCGCCACACCCATCAACGTCAACTTCACCTACAACAATCAGAACCAGATCGACTCCTATCTCAACCAGCCCGTCACCCACGATCAGAATGGCCGCATGACCCGCGGACCCGTCGGACAGTCCGTTCAGAATCTCGCCTACAGCTTCGGCGGCAATCTCACCAACGCCGGCCCCGTTGTTCACTCCTACGATGCCGAGGACCGTCTCACCCGCATCACAGACGGTACCCGCGTCTCTGACCTCATCGTGAATCCCGCGGGTGACTTCTCGCAGGTCCTCATCAAGCGCGATAGCGGCTCTGGACCGACGGGCGATACCTACTACGTCTGGGGTGTCGGCCTCGCCTATGAGGTGGGCCCTTCGGGCGACATTCGCGTCTATCACTACGACCAGCGCGGCAGTGTGGTGGCGTTCTCAAACGGGATGGGCGACGTCACCGGCCGCGTTGCCTACGGCCCGTACGGCGAAGTCACCGGCCGTAGCGGCAACACCGATTCACTCTTCCTTTTCCAGGGCCTCTTCGGCATCCTCACCACTCCTGGCGAACTAAACCTCATGGGTGCCCGCTGGTACTCGCCTGCCGCCAAACGCTTCCTCTCGGAGGACCCCTACTTCGGGGAAATCGAGCGCATCGGCACTCTCAACCGATATGCGTATGCGGGCGCCGATCCCATCAACCGGTTTGACCCTTCAGGCAAGTTCTGGCAACTTCTCGGTGCCGCTGTAGGTGCCGTCGTGGGTATTGCCGTTCAGGCCACCTCTGACCTTATCTCCGGCAAATTCAGCGGATGGAAGGCTTACGCCGGGGCCGCGATTGGGGGCGCCGTCGGCGGATTAGTAGCCGCCACCACCGGCTGCTTCGCCTGCGCGGGGGCAGCGGCATCTGCCACGGAGTATCTCGTCAACAAAGGCCTCAACGGCGAACCTGTCGATCCGCTTGAACTCGCCGTCGTAACTGGAGTTGGCGCCATCGCCGGCAAAGTGGGATCGAAGGCAGGCAAAGTCCTGGGACCCGCCAGCAGACGGGCAGGCAAGGCCATGGCAAAGGCCGTCGGTAAGAATGCCGCCCGCCCCGTCGCCCAGCGCTTCAGTCGAAAGGCCCTCCAGAAAGCGCTTGCCCGCGAAGCTACCAAAGACAAAATCCGCAAGGCAATTAGTGCCGCTTCGGAGGATTTCTTCGTAGGATTGGCCGTCAACCAATTCGCGCAGCCACTTGCCCTTAGCCTGCTCTCCAGCCCGCCAACAGCGTCAGTGCGGCCCCCACTGCCGGTTGAAGGCGGCAACGAGGGAATGGAGCGCCTGAACCGCAATCGTGTCAAGGCCTACGGCGAATTCCTCCACTGGAACTACTACATGGAGGCCCTGCAGCTTTCCGCGGTTCCGGTACCCAACAACCCCAACAACCTGCTCACCAGCTTCTAGGAAAGGAACCAGCGCCATGACACCCATCACACGCGTCGCCCTTCTTGCTCTCGTCAGCCTGGTTGGCCTTTGCCTTTTCGCCCAAAGCTATCGCTACGACAACTCCAGTCGTCTGGTGCGCGTCGTGCAACCGGATGGCAATGGGATCACCTACGTGTACGACGACAACGACAACCTGATGTCGGCCTTCAGCATCACCGCTCCGGCCATGCCCATCACCGTCAGCAGTACGCGATCCGCTCCTGACCAGGCCAGAGTAACCTGGAGCGGGGTGACTGGCGCCAGTGGCTACCGCGTGGAACGGCGCGTGGAGGGTTCCTCTCGCTGGGAAGTGGCCGGCACGGTGGGTTCCGGCGCTCTCACCTTCGTCGACAACAACCTGCAACCTGGGGTCCGCTACGAATATCGCATCGCAGCCACCACTCCGGGTGGAGACACCGGCGCCTATACGGCTGCGTCCCTCGCTCCGCTTTTCGGCACCCCCCATGTCTATCCGCAGGGCATCGTAAACGGAGCCAGCTTCGAACAGGGCCAGCCCATCTCGCGCGGCTCCATCATTTCGCTGTTTGGCAGCCCGCTCGGCTTCACCATCGAGGGAAGCACGCTCGCCCCCTTTGAGGCTGCAGCCGAGGCCATCCCCTTGCCCCGCACCCTGAATGGCGTCACCGTTCTCATTGGAGGTTTCGATGCGCCGCTCTTCTATGTCGGTGGCCAGCCACCTACCCAGGGCGCAGGCGGAAGTCTCATCTACAATGGCCAGATCAACGCCCAGGTCCCCTGGGAAGTTCCAGAAGCGGGTCTGGTTGAGGTAATCGTCCGTGCCGAGACCGCCAACGGCATCCTCGAAAGTGAACCCGTCGAAGTGCCTATGGCGCCGCTCACGCCTGCCATCTTCACATTCGACTTCGGACCCGGCAGAGCAGCCGCGTTGAACGTGAAACTGCGAGCCGACGATGGCGTCATCGATGCCTCAGTGGCGCAGCCCGAAGGTGCGTTCCCAGGAAGGGACTCTCAGCCCGCGCCCATCGGCGGTGTCATCACCATTTACTGCAACGGCCTCGGCGCCACTACGCCGCCTGCCCGCACCGGCGAGAACAGCGAAGACCTCCTCCGCCGCACCGCCGCCTCTGCCAAGGTCTTCATTGGCGGCGTCGAAGCTCCGGTTGACTTCGCCGGACTCGCACCACAGTTCGTGGGGCTCTACCAAATCAACGCCTTCATCCCGCAAGGCGTCGTCCCAGGCCCGCAGGTTCCCATCGTCATTGAGCAGAACGGGGTCCGCAGCCGGGGGGATGTGACAATTGCCGTGCGGCTACCGTAACTCTAAGTTCGATTGCGTCTGAAAGAAGGTGTAGCCAAAACTCACGGCGTTGGCTTCACAGAGAAGCCGCGGTTGCTCTGAAGCCACAAGCCTCACCGCTGTCTCCGCTGCACGAAGCTGCTGGTGATGGCTGCAATCGTGGGCGTCCCAGCCAGTTTCATATCGGTGAGCAACTCGGCGTCTAGTAGCTCCAGAGCCTTCGCAACGCCGGCTTGCCCAAACCCACCCAAGCCCCAAATGTAGGGCCGTCCAATACAAACGGCGCTGGCGCCCAACGCGAGCGCCTTGAAGATATCCGTCCCCCGGCGAACACCGCCGTCCAGCAGAATCGGGCAGCGTCCGTTCACTGCCTGCACCACCTCGGGCAGCGCTTCAATGGGGGCGAACAGGCTGTTCAACTGACGTCCGCCGTGGTTCGATACCCACACGGCATCGAAGCCGCGCTCCACGCTGAGCGCGGCGTCTCCAGCGGTCATAATGCCCTTGGCCACCATCTTCATCTTTGTGAGATTCCGGATGCGGTCAATCAACTCCCAGGTGTAAACCCCCAGATGCGTGGTGATGGAGGAAAGGTCCAGCCCGCGGTAAGTGCCGCGCGTGCTGAGGTAACCTTGCGGACCAGGCGTATGACATGCGTTGCAAGGAACCTTTGAGTTCAGCCGTTCACGAATCAGCCGCTCGCGGTTGGAACTGGCCCCGTTATCCAGCGTTAGCACCAGCGCCGGGCACCCGGCGTCCTCCGCACGGCGAATGATCCCCTCCGTGACACTCCACACATCCGTAGGATAGAGCTGAAACCACGGCGCACGTCCGTAGCTCGCTGCCACTTCACTCACCGAAAACGACGAAACCGAAGACAGCACCATCTGATGTCCCCGCTGGGCGGCCGCCTTGGCAGTGGCTACTTCCGCTTCAGGATGAAACGCCTTCTGTGAACCAACTGGTGAGAGGAACAACGGGGATGGGTAGCGCTGGCCGAACAGTTCGCAGGAAAGATCCATCTGGCGGATGTCCACGAAGCGCTTGGGGCGAATCTGGTACAGGTCGAAATCGTCAGCATTGGCCCGCAGCGTTTTCTCATCGTCGCCCCCGGATGCCAGGTATGCCCAGTGGTGCGGTGCGATTTTTGCTTGGGCGACGGCTTCCAGATCAAACACATTGATGGCATGGCGGAGGTCTGCTTGCCCTGGAGCGTCCGCTTGCTGTGCCCAATTGTTCTGATGGCTTACGCCCAACAACAGCGGTGAGGAAAATAGAAACTTCAGAAATCGGCGCCGGTTCCGAGTGGCCTCCACTCGCAGTATCTCTTGTCGCATCCCGCTCCCTTTGGTTGCCGCCGGCCCATTGCGGGGGACGGGCAGATGGCATCTGATTGTATCGGAGTCGCGTGGGTTGCGGCCAGACGAGGGGTCTTGTGTCAAGGCGAGGGGTGTTGAGCTAGCGTGTCTTTCTAACGTGTCCGTCAAGCGTTTCCGCGGGCAGAGTTCCGCGTGGATCGGCGTGGGGCCAGCACCCCCATGGGGGTTGCGTGCGCGCTTTCCGAAACGAACGTGCCGCCCTCCATAACCAGCAATTGCTCCGCAAACCTGGTAGCCAATCGCGGGTCGCGGGCGGTGAAGACAACGCAGGCCCGACGCTGAGTGAGCATCGCCACCACGCGCTCCAGCGCACCCAGACCCGCTTCATCGAGATGCGCGGTGGGTTCATCAAGCAGCCAGTGTAAGGGCAGCTCACCTGAGGCATCCAGCACTTGCGCAAGTACGCGAGCCAACTGCACCCGCTTCTGGTCCGCTGCTGACAAGGAAGCGTATGGTTCCCTGGCTAACGGCCGGATGTCGAACCAGTCCAACGCTTCTTCAACCACCCGCAGGTGTACATCTAGCGGATGCAGCGAATACCGGGGAATCCGCCCCAGGTCTACGACGTCACGGACAGAAAACGGGAAGTGCAGGACGCTTCGCTGGGGAAGGGAAGCGCAACGCAGGGAAAGCTGGCTAGCTCCCCACATCCCGAGGGGCAATCTATCCAATAGAATCTCGCCCTGGGTGGGGGAAGTCTCCCTCCGCAGGAGCCGCATCAGGTCGCTCTTGCCAGAGGATGCCCGCCCAGTGATTACGGTTACGGCGCCGTCTGGCATTGTGGCATTTAAGTCCCATAGCAGGACGCGGTCGCCCCGCACCACCGTCACATCCATCACCTCGATCATCGTTCTCTGCCTGGCGGTAGAACCACTTGCCGTGAGACTTCCGCGCACTCCAATCCGGTATGCGAGTGCCCGCCATTGTAGGCCTGCCCTCGCCACCCTCAATCCATTAGCGAACCATTTGCTTTTCGTGCCTGACGCAATCGTATCATATCGGACTATTATGGTCCAATACCGTAGAGCGCCGTCTTTGTTTTACCGTCGCAGCACGCAAACGGAAGGGAGTTACGCCATCATCCGCGAATGCACTGTTACGAAATTCACAGCCAAAAATCCTACGTGCAACTGAGTTGCGTCGGAGTTGGCATAGAAAATCTTGGCGGGGTGCGTGCAATTCCACTCAACTGGGTTCTGTAGAGTGTTAGGCCCCCATGAAACCATGGGGGCCATCAGGCGACTGGGCGACAAAGGCTGGAACCAACCCGGGTACACCGCAGTTTGAGGCTAGGCAGCCCCTCGCCGAACCACGGGGCGTGGAAGATAGCGGTTCCACGCCCCGTCAAACGGCACGCCTTCTATTTGTATCGGCACAAGAGATTCAACTCTTGACATCTTCTTTAGCGGTCGCGTTCAGGCTTGGCTCGCCAAACCGCGGTGCCTGCGTTAGAGTGACGCTATGGCAAGCCAGTTGTTTGAAGTCACGTGCCCCTGTTGCAAGGCGACTCTGAAGATTGATCCCGCGACGGAGGCGATTATCAGCCACAAGGAAGCGGTGAAGCCCCCAACCATTAGCGATTTCGCCAAAGCGGTGGCCGATCTGAAGGGCGAGTCTGCCCGCAGGGAGGAGGCATTTCAGAAGTCCTTTCAGGCCGAGAAGAAGCAGGCCGACGTGCTCTCCAAGAAGTTCGATGAGTTGCTGAAACAGGCCAAGTCAGATCCCAACGACAAGCCGGTACGCGACTTTGATTTGGATTGAGCGCCACCGTGCACAATCTAAAGAATTACTTGATAATCTACGTTGAGCTGACGCGGGTTAATTTGCCTTAATCCCACAATCGTTGCGTTGAGGGTTGTCCTGCGATAGAACTTCGGATCATGAAACCCATCTTGCTTCGGGGCGTTGCACACGCGGCGCTTGCACTCCTAGTCGCTTTTTCACTGGCGGCACAATCGCAGTTGGCAACCATCAGCGGGACGATCACGGATACATCAGGATCCGCGATTCCCGGCGCGCAGGTGATTGCCTCCAATGCGGCCACCGGTCTCCGCGTAACCTCACAGACCAATGCTTCCGGATACTACCTGGTGCGCGATCTTCCCATCGGCGCCTACGTTGTCAACATTGAGTCTCAGGGCTTCCGCACTTACGTGCGCGATAATCTGACCCTCACAACCGGCCAGGCGCTCACGATCGATGTCCGGATGGAGGTGGGTTCGCTCACCGAAACCATCGTCGTCAGCGACCAGGCTCCGCTGCTGGAAACACGGACATCCGATACCGCCCAGCTTGTGGAAGGCCGGAACGTACAGGATATGCCGCTCGGCGACCGCCGCACGATGAACATCATCAGCCTCACCGGCGCGGCTGTGTTTGTGAACTACGACACGGGCGGCAAACCGAACTTTTCCCTGGCTGGGGGCCGCACGCAAAGCCAGAATTTCTACATGGATGGGGGAACCATCCAGAATATGCGCTTGGGCATCGGGCAGGTGGATACCGATCCGCCAGTGGAAACCGTCGCCGAGGTGAAGGTGCTGCAAAACAACTACACAGCGGAGTTTGGCGGCTCCGCGGGTGGCGTGATTGTCGCCACCACCAAGAGCGGCACAAACCAGTTGAGGGGTTCGCTCTACGAATACCTTCGCAACGACAAGCTGGATGCGGCAAACTTCTTCGCGCCATTTCGTGACGGGGAGAAGGTTCGCCCGCCGCTTCGCTACAACATTTTCGGCGGAACCGTGGGTGGGCCTGTTTTCATCCCGAAGTTCTACGATGGCCGCAACAAGACCTTCTTCTTCTTCTCGTATGAAGGCAGCCGCCGCATTGAAGGATTCAGCACGCAGCAAACCGTCCCCTCGCTGTTGCAACGAACGGGCGACTTCAGCCAAACCTTTGCCGCCAATGGAAACCTGATTCGCGTGTTTGACCCCGAATCCAACCAGCCGGCAGGGAACACGTTCACGCGTACCCAGTATGCGAACAACATCATTCCGCAAAGCCGCATCGATCCGGTGGGCGCGGCGTTCATTCCTTTCTACCCGTTGCCGAATCAGGCGCCGGCGAACGTTTCGGGGGCGAACAACTACGCCACCAACTATTCGCAGATACTCACCCGGGATGCGTTCCTTGTTAAGGGCGACCACTCGTTCAGCGACAAGGATCGGGTGAGCTTC
>JAHCHD010000166.1 GCA_026129915.1 Bryobacterales bacterium | reverse complement strand
ATGCCTGCGTCCTTGGCAGCCGCGAGAATCTTTTCAGTATCCCGCCCTTCAAAGCCAGGCCAGCCTGCGTCCACCAGCATCGAAGCCTTGTTGTCGGCCACCACCAGGGTCGCCTGTCCGCCATCTACATCCAGGAAGTAGATCAGCAATTCCTGCGCGAACGCGACCGGCAGGCACAGAAAGGCGCCCAGGATCAGGGCAACACAACGTGGGATTCGCATGGCCGTATCGTAGCAAACCCTACGACGGCGGGCTTGCGAAGCGAATTATGTCCGCCAGAGGCCATTGCCCGCTCAAACCCTGCCGCGCTTCAGTGCTTCGAGGACGGCAGCGCCATCCGCGAAGCTCCGCACCGTCAACTGTTCTTCCACCATCGAAGCAAGACGCCGGGCAAGGCGACGGGCATGGGGCAGAACCAGACTGGCGGGCAGCGGTGAGCTCTGCTCAAACTGCAGGACTCGTTGCGCGGCTGCATAGGGGATCACGGCTGCAGTTTCGTCGGCATGAGGGAACTGTCCCCTCGCTTCCGGTCTTCGGGCCAGGGCCAGCGCATTCCCACCGTCACCGGGCGCAGCGGCCTCTAGCACCTCGAAGCCAGCAATATTGAGCGACTCACGCAGGGTTTCTGGCGTGAAGTGCACCAGGTGTGCTCGGTGGAATCGCCGCTTACGAGTGGCCAGCGGCGCGGTCAGATTTGGAACCTCCACCAGCAGAAGTCCGCCTGGACGAAGCCATTCTGCGAGTTTCCGCAGACAAGCGATCGGGTCCGGGAGATGTTCCAGCACGTGAAACATCGTCACCGCCGCGATACTCTCTGGCGTAACGGTGGAATCCTGCCAGGTTCCTTGCCGAACCGGGAGCCCCAACACCATGGAGGCGTGGTGGGCATAGCCCTGGTTCGGCTCCAAACCTTCGGCGGAAAGCCCCTCCGCCAGTGCCACTGCAACAAACTCGCCGCCGCCTGCTCCGATGTCTAGCAGTACATCACCGGGTTTCAGATAGTGTTTCAAGTAGAGCAGTCGCTCTCGGGCAAGTCTTCCCGCGCGAAGGACGTGCTTCTTCCTGGGCGTCACCACCCCCTTGTAGTCGAGTCGGTACTCAGACTGGTAGTAGCGAGCTAGTTCGCCTTCGTCTGGCATTGGGTCTGTACGTGCCACCCCACAGTAAACGCACAGGACCGTGCTGAGGGGCGTATGGTCGCGGGAGCGCTGGGATAGAACTTCTACCGAACGGCTGCCGCACACAGGGCACGGGCAACACGCCGTCGTGGGCGGTGGGACGGGACGTGGATTGATCAGCTCGTTCCCCAGTTCGCTGGCCATTGCCTTGAGCAGAACACCTTTACGCTAGCATCGCATGCGGCCGCGCAAACTTCTCGGCAGGCAGGTTCTGCACGGCACCGAGTTTGGCCACTACGGCTTGAACTGAACGTAATGCAGCCCGACGAGGCAGCAGACTTACCGCGCTCGCGGATTCAGTGCGTTCCCGACTTAACCGCGTCGTCGGTGATACTAAATTCGCTCAGGATGTGTTCCACCTTGCGGACTTCTTCCTCGGGTAGTGGCGTATTCCGGAGCGCGGCCATGGCATTGGCTACTCCCAACAGATGGCCTGCCCGATACCCGCATGCTCGCGCCAGCAATCGCGTGCGCACGGTGATGGTGAACCAAGGATCCCCAATTTCCTTCAGGTAGCTGCAAACCACCTGTTGATGGTCACGGATGGTGCTTTGGTACTTGGCACCGTCAAATCGCGTATCCTCGCGAATTACGTGAAGTGGTTCCGGCAGGTAGCGGACCCTGCTCTGCTCGATGGTGCGGATCCACAGGTCAAGGTCTTCGCCCCGCCGCGACACGCAACGGTAACGATTGTTCTGCGCCCAGGCGCGCGTGGTCATTACCGTGGGATGCGAAGGTCCGTTGCGCAACATCACTTCCCGCGCCGTGCGGGCCAGCTCAGGAATTCGCCGCACTCCCCTGAGCCGATTCCGGTTGTCCACAACGTAGCAGCCCGCACTGACCACGTCTGTGGATGGATCTTCCTGAAACGCTTCTACCTGTCGCTCTATCCGTGCAGGCAGCAGCATATCGTCAGCGTCCGTCCGTGCAACCAACTCGCCCCGCGCCAAATCAGCGATCTGGTTCAGCCGGTAGCTAAGTCCTCTATTCTGATTGTCGAGAACCACCCGCACGCGCGGCCCTTCCATGGCCTGGAGAATGTCTCTGGTGCCATCGTTCGAGCCGTCATCGATTGCCACAACTTCCCAGTTGCCATAGGTCTGCGCTCGGATCGACCGCATCAACAAGGGAAGATATCGCTCGCAGTTGAAACAGGGAATTCCGATCGTAACTAACGGATTGGACATAGGTTATACCTCACGAGGAAAGGCTCGGTTGCCGCAACTGCAATCCTATAGGAGCAGATGCCGCTTGGCGCGTCTGAGGGTTAGAACTGGAGAACACCATCTCCAGCAGCGCAGCGAAGATCACCATGGAACCGAAGTAGAGGATCACTGCAGCAGCGTCGTAGCCTGAGATCCACACAGCCCCGAGACAGCCCCCCACTAGTGTTCCCGGCATCCGTCTGCGCACGAGGTCAAGCAGCCCCAGTCCCATGCCGTACACCATCACGCCGGGCAGCAGGGCCGCCAGTCCGAAGTTCAGGCAGATCTGTTCAAGAAAGCCAACACCCAGGCCCCAGTTGAGAAACTCCACGTCCTGTCCGATAGCTACACCAGTGAAATACGCGGTGGTGGAATAGCCCTTCTGCGGCAGGATGGCGCGCGGGATATACAGGCTGGCCGCATAAAGGTAACCTTGACCTGGAACAGCCAGCACCTTCGTTCCCGCCACTTCGGACTCCTGCAGAGCACGCATCAGGACATTGCCGCGCGTGAAGTCGTCGTTCACCACCTTCACGAGGCGTTCTTCAAAAGCCATGTTCTGATCCACGGCGTAGCCCTTGTAAAACCACACCATGCCGGCCGCAAAACTTACAATCAGCGCGAGACCCGCTATTGCCCAGCGCAGACGGAATCGGAAATAGAAAAGGAACAGAATCAAGAGTGGCAGAAGTGTCATCGTGCGCTGCCCAAGAAACAGGGTGGCCCCGGTGGAGCAGGCGACCATCACAATCACAAGCACCCGTCCAGGCGGACGGCGGCTAAAGTCGGTGCGCACCAGAAATGCTACTGCAAACATTGGCGCCATAAAGGCAAGATAGGCGCTGCCCAGCACTTGCAGCCACTCCATCTTGATAGCCGCAATCGATGCAGCCCCCCAAACAGCAGAAACGCCAAAGGCTGCCAGTGCCAGCGAGGGCGGAAGCAGCATCACTGCAAAAAGCACTTGCATCTTCGGGGCAAAACGAAGTACGTGCAACTCACTCGATACGTACCGATCCCGTGTTACAAGACGCGAACCCAACCAGAGCAGGTAGGGTGCCGCAAGCACAACCATCACCACCATCGTCCGCTCATCCTCACCGGCATGAGCCAGTTCAGGGAAGTATGAGCTGCGATAGGGCAGACCCCAGAACTGCAGCATCAACCCCAAGTCATAGAACAGCATCACGCCCAATGCGCCAAATTGCCATGCAGGCGGAACGTAGCCATGGCGCAAGCTGCTCACCGCTCGAAACAACAACGGCGCGTGCCCTGCCGCAAGCAGGAGGAACAGCGCCAAATCAAGCAGGCTGCTCATTGCGCCTCAACCTTCTCGCCTTCCGGCCAGGTTCGATTCGCCGATACAATGCCGCTAGCAGCGCCGTATTGTGCCAGATCTGGTAGCCGGCGGGAAGCGGAATTCTAGTTGTTGTGACATTGTCGGCACACTGTCTGGCGGTTACCCTCGTTTCCGCAAAGACCACCAGTTCGCGGGCCGTCTGTGCCGGGGAAGCATCCACCGAAAAATGACAGTTGCGTGCAGGGAACACGTTCGCTTCCTGAGGCACCCGGTCGGACAAGAAACAGGGTAGTCCGGCCACCTGCGCCTCCAGCAGGACAATCCCCAGTCCTTCCCACCGTGACGGGAAGAAGAAGCAGTCCATCGAGTGCCGCATTAGCAAAGGGATGTCCAGACGATGTCCTGCAAACGTCACCTGCCCCGCTATGCCCAGGGCAGCCGCAAGCGCTTCCATCTCGCTCCGCAGCGGGCCATCCCCCACCAGCAGAAAGTGCAGATCCGGTCTAGCCCGCAAGGCCTCCGCGGCCACTTGCAACAGATAGGTGTGGTTCTTCTGCGGCATGAATCTTCCAATATGTCCAATCACGCGAGCGTGCTCGGGAATGCCCAACTGCGCCCGCACCGAGTGGCGAGTGGCGTGCGCAGGAAGCGCCCCAGCCGCCAGGAATGCCTCCTCATCCAGGCCGTAAGGCATGTGCACATAGTCGCCCGAACGCGCGGCGGCTTTTCCGAACAAGGCCCTTGCAGACTGCGTGCTACACGCGAGGAGCTGGTGGCTAAGCCACTTGATTGCCGTTGTGGCAGTCCGCCGACCAAGTTCACGAAACCACCAGGCATAGGCATCGTCCTGCCCATAGGAATTGTGGCTATGGGTGATCCGTAACGGCACTCCCTGCCAGGCAGCCGCCAGTTGGACAAGTGCGCTGCGCCGGTGCACATGGCTGTGTACTACACCCCAAGGCCCGCTTTCCGCTATCGCCTGGGACACCCTTCCGATGAACTGCAAACAGTTGCCCTCCAGGCCAACTCGCATGATCTGGACGCCCCGTTCCCGGAAACGAGGAGCCAGCAAACCCTCATGGCCGCCCAGGACCAGCACCGCAGTTGCCAGTTGGGCGTCTCCGGTATGCTGCACCAGGCGAAGTAGCCATGTTTCGATTCCACCAGGATCGAGCGCTGAAGTAACGTGCAGTACGCGCGGCAACTGCTCGTGATTTCGTTCAGGCATCAGCAATTCCCTCTTCAGGCCGCATGACCGTGCTCCGAGGTAGCGGTGTGCGCGCCAGACGCGCCATGCTCCAGTGGAACTCAATCAGATAGGTCGCCACGATTACCACACCCGCGCCGCCCAAGCTGAGCGTCGCGCCCGCTAGTCCAACCCGCGGAATCAGGACGTAGCCCAGCATCACACAGGTCACCAGAGCAAGGCTGAATGCAGTCACCTGAGGTGCGATGCGACGCGCCGCCGTGGCGGCAGTTCCGAACACACTCGCCAGAGCCCAGGTCACCGCGAATATCGCCGCTCCGCACAGCGCAGGGCGATCCACCGTATACGCACTGCCGAAAATCCAGCGCATCCCCTCTCCCCCAAACGACACCAGAGCCAAGGCGGAGGGAGCAGCCGCCACCAAAATGCTTTGGGAGGCGGTGCGCATCACAGGCCACATCCCTGCAATCCCTGCCTGTCCAAATCGCTCCGCAAGCTGCTGGGAGAGACCTGCCGCATAGGAGGTCGCAAGGAGACTTGGTAGCACCAGCAAACTCATCAGGCAACTCAGCACAGCCAGATCATCCCAATCAAGCCAATACCCCAGAAGCAGCCGTGGTGATGCCACTACCGCCTGGTTCAGGAACACTACAGCAGCGAGGGGCAAGGCTACCCGGACAATCTGGCCCACAGCCACAAGACTCCCCGCTAGCGTCCATTCCCTCCCACCTCTCTCCCCGTTAACCACGGAAAGGGCTCCCTTGTCCAGCCACAGCGTGATTGCCCATGCCGATACGCCGCCTCCAACAAGGGCCGCAGGCAGATTGCCGCTCTTCGTCCACACGACACCGAAGACACCAAAACTGACAAGTGCGCGTAGTGCCTGCGACATCCCCACCGCTCGGAACTTTGCCTGACGCGTGCGGAGTCCATAACTGAAGTCGCTCATCATCTCCGCCAGCCGCGGCAGAGCGGCTCCCAGCAGAACAAACGCGAAGCCTTCCTGGTGTCTTCCCGCCCAGGCTGCGCATCCCGCTAGCACCAACGCCGTACCCATTCCGGTCCAGCGCAGAAGCTGGTATGCGCGCAGGCGCACGAACACCGCGTTCTCGGTCGCCAGCAATGGACGCAATTGCAGGTTGCAAAATGCAAACAGCGGGGCAAGCCAGGCTATCGCCAACCCGTAGGTCCCCACCAACTGGGGCTCCGCCGTCCGCGCCAGCATCCACACCACCAGCGATTGGCCTCCCGCGGCGGCACAGGTTCCTAATCCCAGATAGAGCCATTGAGCACCCCGCCATGTCTCCCGTAGCCGCAAGAACTTCGTCATCTCAGGACGCCAGCTTTTTCGCGGATTCTTCCTCAAAAGCCTCGTTCGCACCCTCGGCTTGAGATGCCGCATCGGGAGAGAGTGCCTGGTTATAGTGCGATGCGTAGTGGTGGTAATAGTAGGCTCCCTGCGTGTCCCGTGTCGCCCCGTTCAGTACCACTCCCAGCGTCTGCGCGCCAATCCTACGCAATTGATTCAACGACAATTGGAGTGCTTTGCGGTTCGTGTTTCCAGAGAGCGCCACCAGCAGCACGCCATCCACCAGCGAGGCGACGTGCAGCGGCTCAGGGAAACCAAGCAGCGGCGGCGAGTCCACAACGATAAGGTCGTACTCGTCGGTAGCTTCCGCGAGCAGATCGGCCAACACGGCCGCGAACGGATCAATGGCTCGGCGGTTGCACGCACCCGTTGCCAGTACGTGCAGGTCTGGCAGATCGAGCAACGGATGCACCACATCCCGCCAAGGTGTGCCTCTCAAGCAGACATCAACCAGCCCTTGCCGGCTGCTAATGCGCAACTTGTCCGCAAGACTCGGGCGACGCAAATCGCCGTCAATCAGCAATACACGCTTGCCCTTGGCCGCATGGCTGATGGCGATGGCCGTTGCCACCGTGCTCTTGCCTTCCGCAGGCGCGGCGCTGGTTACCATCATGGTCCGCACTCGCTGGTCAATGTCGGCCAGCATCAGCGACGCGTGAAGCGTCTTGACTGACTCGAGATAATTGAGAGCTGGCTTCTGCAGCGCATCGGAAGTGCGCATCAGCGCGCGAGAGTTGGGGCCGGCTTCTCGAAGCATCGCGGGTATCAGGCTCCCGGATGCCCCTTGCACTTTCGGCAGCATTCCCAACACCTCGCTGCCCAGCAGCGCGGACACCATCTCAGGGTCCCGCACAGTCGTATCCAGAGAATCAGCCAGTACGGCCGCCCCAATGGCCAGCATTAGCCCAAAGACGACTGCCAGCAGTACGTTTACCTTGATGTTCGGGCTCACCGGAGCGTAGGCCGGGCGGGCCAGGTCGGCGATGCGAATCGCGCTGCTCGGAAAGCCGGCGTTGATCGTTGCCTGCTTAGTCTTCGCTACCAGTTCCTCGTAGAGCTTACGGTCCGCATCCGCTTCTCGCTTCAATGTCTTGTACTGAAAGGAACTGGCGTTCAACCTGTCGAACTCTGCCTTTGTGTCGCGCAGTTCCTTGTCGAGTAGTCCCTCTCGCTGCACCGCCTCTTCGAATCCAAGCCCGATCTGCCGCTGCACACTGGAGGTCGCCTTCTCCAGCGTCGCAGTCACTTGGTCCAACTCCGCCTTGGCCGCTCCGTAGGCCGGATGGTTCGGACCATAGTGCTGCCTTACCTTTGCAAACGTTTCCAGTAACTCCTGCTGTCGTCGCTGCAATTCCTGCAATCGCTGCCCGTGGAGCGACATGATGGCTGCTTCCATGGATCCCTGGCTGAGTGCCCGGAAAGCTGCCTCGCGCTTCACTCGCTCTGTTTGTGCCTGTGTAAACTCAGCGTTCAGTTGCAGCAACCGAGACGAAATGATGGAGGTGCGCTCCTCCGGGTCAATCATGTTCAACTCCCGTTCGAAGGCTGCCAGCGCCGCATTTGAGCGTTCCATCTTTGTGCGCAGTTCGTCCAACTGGCGCTCCATGAACGCAGACAGGGTCTGCGAGCTCTCGTAGCGAATCCGAAACACATGGTCGATGTACGACTGCGCGATCTCGTTGGCAACCTGCGCGGCTAGGTGCGGGTTTTGGGAGCGATATTGGATGTAGATCAGAAAGGTTTGAGGAGGATGGGTCACCTTCAGCCGCTTTAGCCGGGCGGGCGCCATGGCTCGCGCTGCTTGCTCATCCTCTCGTAGCGGAGCAAACCAGGCATCCGTCTGCTCCAGTGGTAGGTCGTACTTTTGCGCCACCGGACGTAGCACCGCGTCACTTTGCACCAGACGTATCTGCGTAGAGATGAACTGTTCCGCGTTCGCTTGCGCCGCTGGCCGGGAGTCGCCACCGACAGCTTCCACTTCGCTGTTACGATCGATGTCTATCACGGCAATTGACTCATAGAGCGGCGTCACTTTTAGTGACACAATCAGCGCCACAATCCCACATAGCGTCGCGAATAGAACAATCCGCCATTTGTGCCGCAGCAACGCTGCCAGATATTGCGAGACCGGAACCGCATCCTCGGAAGGCTGCCTTGGCGGTGGTGGACCGTAGCTGGCCAGTGCCTGGACTTGCTTGCGCGATCCGGGATGCACCCATCCTCCGGGTGCAGCGGTGTGCGCAGGATGCCCCGAAATCAGGGCTAGCTCTTCGTTGCTGGGCCGATCCAAATGCAAACTGCACCTCTCTCTGTAGCGTTTACCCGCCTGTCTATCTCCAACCGATTCAGTCGCCAGGTCTCACTTGCCCGATCGGTCTCCAAACACGTTGCGAGGTCCTTTTCAAGACCCCATTCGAGTCCCATTGCGAGACCCCTGCTCCGCTTGCTACGAATGCTCCGGTTGTCTGAAACAGGAAGCTCATGGGTAGCGGCTGTTTCCGAGCAGGGGCACTAATCTGCATAGACCCGTTCAATCCGTCCTTCTGCACGTCGTTGCAGGATCCTCAGGCGCTATCGCCGGGCTACCCCCCAAATGAGCATCCCCGAGGCTGTGGCTGACCCAAATGCCAGTGCCTTTTCCATCGCTGTCAGCGTAGCCTTGCGGCGTCCGCTCTCCGGAATGTAGAGCACATCGTCCCGCAGCAACGTGATGTCGGCTGCTTTTCGCGCCATAAGGTTCTTCAGGTTGATCGGGATCTCCGCTTTGCTGCCATCGGATGCCTTGCGATAGATATAGGCTTCCTTAGTTGCGTTGGGCAGCAGCCCCTCGCTCATCGCCAGAGCCTTAAGCACACTGGTTTCATGGTCGTTGGGAATGCGGAAGCTGCCAGGCTTCTTCACGTTCCCCACGACGAAGATCTTTCCCGCCTCGGGCACCCGGATCTCCTCCCCGCCACGCACGCTTATCCCTGCCGTAGCACTGCCGGATTCAAGCAGGTCACTGATGGGAATGCGCTGTGTCAGTACCGCTTCCTCGTCCGGTCCAGATACCTTTGCGCTCAACAAAAGGAACGAACCTGCCTCGTCCGTGAATCCGCCTGCGCGTGTTACGGCTTCCAGCAGGGATATCGGCTGGTCGGCGTGGAAGGTTAAGGGTTGCTTCACGGCGCCAATTACACTCACGGGCTTGCTGGCGTATTCAAGAACCGACACCGTTACCACGGGGTTCACCAGGATACCTTCCTTCACATAGCCGGCTGCGATCGCTCTTTCTAGTTCTTCCGGCATCATGCCCATCGCCGGCAACGGCGTCGCGAGCATGGGCAGACGCAGAAGGCCATCCTCGGCAATGCGAGCCTGAAGCGATAGTTCCTCCGCGTTGTAAATCGCCACCGCGATCAGGTCGTTGGCGCCCATTCGCTGCTGGGGACGCACCTCCGTGCGGCCTGTTTGGCTCTGGCCGCAAAGCCTGGGCGCAAGAGTTGTCATCATGCAGAAAGTCAATAGTGCAACTACGGCGGCGCGAAGCGCCCATCTGAATTCAGGTCTTGCGGGGATCAACGGTCTCATGACGCGAGAGTCTCCTATTGGTGTGCCTCTGGGACGGGTTGTCCACTTCCGGCTTATCCCTGAACCCGCGAGCCCCATTTGAGATGCGGATCGGGATCTGTATGCATGAAATCCATCGGAGTCCAGGCCGGAAACATTACACGTCCTCGGAGAATTTGCTGAGAACCTTCGTGATGTGCTCAGATCCACCACTGCGGGATAACGATGACGTCCCGGTAGCCGTCTCCATTCAAGACTCAGTCTCTTGCCGAAGTCGCATTCCGCCGATAGCAGAGAGATGCTTCCGAGGCCAATCGACCCGATGGATGGTCAGGCTTATGCGCTTCTCCGTTTGCGCCCGGCGCGCCTTCGGCGGCTTTGCGCTTCCGCTGCTGTCGCGATCCCAATGCTGCTGTCCGCATTCTTTCTCACGATTGCCTGGCTGCCGCCTGTGCACGGTCGGCTTCCCGACAAAGCGATCTCTGAAATCGCTGCCCTTGAGTTTCGTAAGCTCCCGTTCTGGCTGAAGCTTCGGGATCCCGCCCAGCGAGTGCGCGAAGCCGGCGACTGCATGGTGGTCGCCACAACGACTGCGGAATGTGTTCCACTTCTGGAACTGGCGCTGGCAGCCAACTCCAGAAACACGCAGGCGGCCTTATGGTTGGCGTTGATTGCCGCGCATGAAGAAGATATCGAGCGGGCACAGCACTGGCTCCGCTTTGCCCGACAGCGCGACCACAGCTTCGCGGTGCTGTGGTCCAACTGGCAGATGGCACCTGCCGCTTCGGGATTCCTTCTGCCGTCGAAGTCGGATGAGGAACTGATCCTCATGGCGCCCGCGGGCTTCCGGGGCCATTTTCCCCTGCTGCTTGAACGCGGGTGGGACGCGGACGCGTTGTTTACACTGC
>JAHCHD010000165.1 GCA_026129915.1 Bryobacterales bacterium | reverse complement strand
CGCTTCCGGCTCCGTTGTCCCGGGTGCGCAGCTTGCTGCTACGAACACCCAAACCGGCATTCAGGTCAACACCGAGAGCAACACCGCAGGAATTTACTCCTTCAACAACATACAGCCCGGAACCTACACCGTGACCGCGACCTCGCAGGGCTTCCGCTCTGTGAGCATTGAGAACGTGGTTATCGTGATTAACGCCGTTCGGCGCCAGAACTTCGAGTTGCAGATTGGTCAAGTTTCAGAACAGGTAACTGTAGAAGCATCGGCCGTTTCACTGCAGACCGAGAAGACCGACGTGAGCGCCAGTCTGTCGGCCAAGGAAGTCACGTCGCTGCCATTGCCGGCCTTCCGTAACTTCCAGAGTCTGATTGACCTGGTTCCCGGCACGACTCCCGCCGCCTTCCAGAATTCGGTAACGGATTCTCCCGCCCGCGCTATGACCACAAACGTGAACGGAACCGCGCGCAACATGAACACGACCCGTGTAGACGGCGCCGTGAATGTGTTCGTTTGGCTTCCTCACCACGTGGCCTACGTTCCCCCGGTGGAAACGGTGGAAACGGTGAATATCTCCACGAACAACTTCGACGCTGAACAGGGTCTAGCGGGCGGCGCTGCCGTCACGCTTTCCACCAAGAGCGGAACCAACGAGTTCCACGGCGTTGCGTTCGAATATCATGACAACCAGAAGCTGATGGCCCGGAACTTCTTCCTGACGCCACAACAGCGCATCCCCGTCACCATCAACAACATTTACGGTGGCACCTTCGGTGGCCCCATCATCAAGAACAAATGGTTCTTCTTCGGCGGCTACGAAGCCAACCGGCAGCGTCTTGGCGGCAACCGCAACGACACCGTTGCCACAGCCGGCATGCGCGCTGGCAACTTTACTGATCTGGGCGCTGGTTTCAACTCCATCATCTACGACCCCAGCACAGGTGCCGCAGACGGACAGGGGCGTACTCCCTTCGCCAACAATGTGCTGCCGAGCAATCGCATTAGCCCAATTGCAACTGCTGCACAGAATCTAGTGCCGCTGCCGAACACCGCGGGCCTGACGCAGAACTTCGTGTCTGCCGCCAGCCGCAAGTTCGACCGCTATAACTATGACTTCAAGAGCGATTACAACATCAACGACTCCTGGCGCGTTTGGGGCAAATATGGCCGCATGGACGCCGTGGTAACCGCGCCTCCGGCCTTTGGCCAGGGTATTGGACCCGGCATTGCCGGCGATCCTGGCACCGGCGACACCCTGGTGCAATTGATCACCGTGGGTACCACCAAGACGCTGACGCCCACCATCATCATGGATGGCAACTTCGGCTGGACCGATATGGACCAGAGCGTTACGTCTGTGGACTACGGCAATGACGTGGGTAAGGCCCTTGGCATTCCTGGCACCAATGACCAGCAAGGGAACGACATCCGTTACAGCGGAACACCCGCCTTTAACGTTTCGGGATTCACCAGCTGGGGCCTTACAGCTGGATGGATGCCGTTGTTCCGTAACGACACCAGCTATGCCGGCAACTTCAATGTTGGCATGTTGAAGGGTGCACACAACATCCGATTCGGATTTGACATGGTGAAGCACCAGCTGAACCACTGGCAGCCCGAAATCGCGAATCCGCGCGGCAACTTTGACTTTGGCCAAGGCCTCACCGCGCTTCGTAGCGCCACAGGCTCCGCCAGCGCTACCACCCCCATCAATGCACAGGCTGCATTCCTGTTGGGCCTAACCAGCGGCGTATCAAAGAGCTTGCAGTACGAAGAAATGTCCGGCCGCGAGTGGCAGTTTGGCCTTTACATTCGTGACCGCTGGCAAATTACGCCGAAGCTCACTGCCACCATCGGGCTGCGGTATGAAAATTACCCGCTGATTACCCGCAAAGATACTGGCGTCGAGTATTACAACACCGTCAATAACACCGTGGAACGCGGTGGAGTAGGCGGCGTACCTACCGACCTCGGCATCTCCGTCAACAATATGCTGTTTGCGCCCCGTCTCGGCCTTGCCTACAGAGTCCTCGACAAGACCGTGATTCGCGCGGGCTATGGCATCACGTTCAACCCGATTCCGCTGTCGCGACCGCTCCGCGGGTTCTACCCGCTTACGATCGCATTCAGCCTCCCTCAGGCCACTACCTTTGTTCCTGCCGGATCGCTGGCGGGTGGTATCCCTCTTTTTGACGGTCCCGACCGCAACCAGGGTATTGTAGATCTGCCCACCAACGTACAGATGCGCAGCATCTGGAGCCCCGAGGGCGAGCGGAAACTGCAGCGTGGCTACATCCAGAGCTGGAACCTGATCCTCGAGCAGGAACTGAGCAACGGCCTGGTGGGAAGCGTAGGCTACATCGGCACCAAGACCGTGAATAGCTTCGCTGACTGGAACGCCGATTATTCGACGCCCGGCACTGGTCTCGCTGGCGCACCATTGTTCCAGCAGTTTCAGCGCAACACCAGCACCTTGCTATGGAACGGCTGGACCGACACCCAATACCATGCGCTTCAGGCGTCTTTGAATGGACGTCTGGCTCAAGGTTTGGTCGTCCGTGGAGCCTATACTTGGTCGAAGGCCATGAACTGGCAGGACGACGATGGCTGGGCTGGCCTTAGCTGGAACGACCCCGCGATGTGGGGGCGCAACTGGGCGCCTGGTGGTTTCGACCGCACCCACAACTTCCAGCTTGGCGGCTCCTATGAACTGCCTTTCGGCAAGGGAAAGCAGTACCTTACCGATGGCGCCGCGTCGTACGTGCTGGGCAACTGGCAGTTGAATGGCACCATGGCCATCTTCAGTGGAACGCCGATGACCATTGGCACGGCGAACACCTCGCTGAATGCTCGTGGCAACACACAGACAGCTGACCAGATCAAGGATAACGTGGATATCCTGAAGGGCATCGGCCGTGGCAACCCTTGGTTCGATACATCTGCTTATGCACAGGTGACCGAGGTGCGCTACGGCAACACGCACCGCAACAGCCTTCGCGGTCCCGGCGCGATGACGAACAACGTCAGCGTGTTCCGTGACTTCCCGATTGGCGAGCGGTTCTCGTTGCAGTTCAAGACGGAGTTCTTCAATTTCACGAACACTCCGCGCTTCGGTAACCCCAACACCACCCGCACCAGCGGCGACTTCGGTTTCGTGACGGCAACCGCCGGCAACACCGGAACGCCCACCGAACGGAACATCCGCTTCGGTTTGCGCCTGAGCTTCTAGGCTTCGGCACAACGGCAATAACCGACCGGCCCTGGGGATCAGTCCCCAGGGCCGGTTTTTTTTGTTGGCCACGAAGCTGCTTCGCCCTGAAATGTATCCGGAGGGTAGCATTCGCGCGCTCGGACTGGATGGCGATAGACTTTACGGAGTCACCGATACCGGATAGTCGGCGACTTAGCAAGGACTTGGAACATGATGATGCGACAATCCTGGGTTCTGTTGCTTACCCTCGCCGCTACCGCAGCGACGCTCTGCGCGCAAGTGCGCTTCCATCCGGAAGACCAATCCATCAGCATCGACGGAAAACCGTTCACCACGTTGCATCGCGGCGAAGAAGCAGCCAAGCCGTTCTTGGCGCCAATTTACTCTGCCTCCGGAAAGATCGTCACCAGGCGTTTTCCGATGGAGCGGATCGACGGTGAAAGCCGTGATCACCTTCATCATCGCGGACTCTGGTTTTCCTACAACGACGTGAACGGCGTACGGTTCTGGGAGAATGATCCTTCTTACACGAGGCCAAATCTCGGCCGCATCGTCCTGCGCGACGTGAAGTGGAAGGATGGGGCGGAAAGCGGCACCCTTTCCACGACAATGGATTGGCGCGACCCACAAGGGCAGACTCATCTGGTCGAGAGCCGCGACATGACCGTCTATGCCAACCCCACGATGCGAGTGCTGGACTTCGACATCACCCTCACCGCGGCCCAGGATGTCACCATGGGCGATACCAAAGAGGGGGCCTTCGCGATCCGCTTAGCCGAGAATTTCACGGAACGGCAGGGGGGGCAGATCGTCAACGCCGAAGGACTTAAGGGCATGGTGAAAGTGTGGGGGAAACGGTCCAAATGGGTGGACTACTCATCCGAAGTGGAAGGGGAGAAACTGGGCGTGGCGATCTTTGACCATCCCCAGAACGCCAATCATCCTACCTACTGGCACACGAGGGACTACGGTTTGTTCTCTTTGAATCCCTTGGGCCAGGGAGCCTTCGACCCCGACGTCGACGAGAACATCACGAAGCTGGCGAAGGGCCAATCGATTCGGCTAAGGTTCCGCGTAGTGATCCATCCCGGCGACGCCGAGACAGCAAAGGTTGCCGAACTCTACGAACGCTTCGTGGGATCGAAGTAATCGCGGTGTGGGTTCCGCGGTGGAGTGTCCTGTCGTAGAGTAGCAAGGGTCGCGCAGTATCAAAGTCGCGCAGCATTAAGCCCTCGCCCGGCCCGTTCACGATACACTGGTTTTCTTGCTGCCCCGCAATACCGTTAGCGGGAATCGCAGCGCGAGAAGGAGATTCTCTTGGCTAAATCCTATAGCGCCCCGCCGGACATGATCATTGATGCGGACAAGAAGTACACCGCCACCTTCACTGTGGCGAAGGGACAGATTGTTTGCGAACTGTTTGCCAAAGAAGCACCACGCACCGTCAACAACTTCGTGTTTCTGGCGCGCGAAGGCTTCTATGATGGCACCACGTTTCATCGTGTGATTGCCGACTTCATGGTTCAGGGCGGCGACCCCACCGGCACCGGCCGTGGCGGCCCAGGCTATCGCTTTGAAGACGAATTTGGCGGCAATCCGCACGTGCATAAGGTGGGTTCGCTGTCCATGGCGAATGCCGGACCCGACACGAACGGCAGCCAGTTCTTCATCACCCACATCGCCACCGACTGGCTGAACGGCAAGCACACTGTGTTTGGCCAAGTGCTCCGCGGGCAGGACGTAGTGAATGCCACGCAGCAGGGAGATGGCCTGCTTTCCGTCAGCATCACCGAGGAATAGCATGAGCGGAGCTCGTTGGAATTTGCGCGGGACGCTCGCCGCAGCGGGCCTCTTCTTGATGGTTGCCCTTTCTGGGATTGGGCCGTGGGCTGCCGCGCAGTCCGCGGCGCCGCCTCCCGCGCCGAAGCCCCGGCTGAGCGTGGAGGAGCAGCAGGCGGGTTGGCAACTGCTCTTTGACGGCGAGACTACCTCCGGATGGAAAGGCGTGAACACCAAGGAGTTCCCCTACGATGGCTGGGCGGTGGAGAACGGCTACTTGCGCACGGTGAAACCAGGACCCTCGGGCGACATCGTCACCACCGGCGAGTTCCGTGATTTCGAGTTCAGCTTTGAGTGGAAGATTGAGGAGGGTGGCAACTCCGGTGTGAAGTACCTGGTAGCTGAAGGCCGCCCCGAACCCAATATCCCGGTGATCAGCCGTAACCGGCTTCCCCGCCTGGGCATGCTGGCGCTGGGCGTTGCCATTGGCGTTTACGTGCTGTTCTGGCGGCGGAGCCTGTCAAAGTATGTCGCCGTTCGCGTGCTGGCCATCCTGGTAATCATGGTCTGCGGTTACAACCTCATCAAGGGTGCACGTGCGTATTTGGACCTGATGCAGGCGCTGCGCCATTCGGCGGTGGGTTTGGAGTACCAAGTGCTCGATGATGTCGGCAATCCTGAACCGCGAAGCAACCCCAAGGCCAGCGCCGCGTCGCTGTATATCCTGGCCGAGGCGGACCGGACGAAGGAACTCTATGGCGATGACCGCTTCAACCAAGGGCGCCTGGTGGTACAGGGCAATCGCGTGGAGCATTGGCTGAACGGAAGAAAAGTGCTGGAGTACCGTCTCGACGACCCCGCCATGGCCGCTGCCGTTGCCGCTACGAAGTATGCGATCGTCCCTGGCTTCCTGAGCAGGGAGGGCGGCCAGCTTGCGCTGCAGCACCACGACAACCTGGTGTGGTTTAAGAACCTGAAGATCCGGCCGCTGCCGGCTGCGGAAGGCGATTCCGCACCGGCAGCAGCACAGTAAGCTCATTCGCTGAGAAACACCGGGCCATTTCTCCGGCTCCTAGCCGACCGGGAAATCGTCCGCCTTCCGGTAGGCTTCGAAGCATTTCATCAGGCCATCCATCCCTGGGGTGGAAAGCCCGTGCTCCATGCCGATCATGCCCTTGAAGCCAAGGTCATAGATCGCCTTAAACACGTTCTGGTAGTTGATCTCGCCGCTGTAGGGTTCACGCCGCCCCGGCACATCACCTGACTGGAAATACCCGATCAGTTCGTAGTAGTGCCGAATGTGATTGATGAGGTTCCCCTCGGTGATCTGCTGGTGGTAGATATCGAAGAGAATCTTGATGTTGGGGCGGTCCACCGAGCCGATAATCTCGCCAGCGTGCTCAATATACGAAACGAAGTACCCCGCGTGGTCTACCTTCCAGTTGAGAGGTTCGAGCACCAGAACCATATCCGTACCAGCCACCAGGTCGGAGGCCCGCTTCAGCACCTCAGCCGCATTCTGCGTCTGCTGCGCAAAGCTGAGATGCGGCACACTTAACCCGGAGGTGACGGTGGCGCATTCGTTTCGAATCACCTTGTGGATCTCCACCGCTTTGCGGACGTCTTCGAGGAACTCCTTGTGCCCACCGCGGTCTCCCATCGCTGTAGGCTTCCAGCCACCACGGTTCACCACGAACACACCCATGCTCATGGAGAGGTCGTCCATCTTCTTGCGAATATTGGCAATCTCGTTCATGGGCTGTGACGGCAGCCCGTTGAACTCAAACTGCTGAAAGCCGTTCTTAGCGTAAAGCTCAAGGTGCTCGGGAATGCTGAGGTTGTTTACAAATCCCATACGCGGGGCGTAGCGCAGCTTATAGCGATAGCCACCACCCGTTTGTGCGCTCAGCGCTGGGGCCGCGGCCAGTGTGGCCGATGCCCCCAGAAAGGTTCTACGATGCATCCTTACCTCCAGGAATCCCTCTGGTGATCCCTCAATGAATCAAGGCAACATGGTATCACCTGCTGGGCGGGGCGATCGATCACCTAGACAACAGCCTTGGCAAGGGTCCCGGCAAGCGTCTCTAGACGCTAAGGCAGTAGGCATCAATCCTTTGATGCAAGAGTGCGGTGGATTCTTCGAGGTGGCCGGGAACGCCATTGGGAAGGACCGTAGGTTCCTGCGTGCTGCGCCGCTCAAAGACTGGCTGAAAGCCCAGCAGATGCGCCATGCGATTCGCGGCCACGACGTTCTGCAGCAGCGGTGAAGGGTTCTCAAGCGGATCGTCGTGGTGCTTCAGGCAAACCTCCGCGAGCGAAACCGGCAACGACCATGCCGCCGCGATGGACGCCCCCGCCACACAGTGGTTGATCTCAAAGAACTGCTCTTCCAGCCGACACATCTCCAATTCGTCCTGGTGCGATTGCTCAATCAGCGACGCATACTTCGAGGGGAAGGCGGTCATCAATGCCAGCCGCCCCAGGTCGTGCAATAGACCGGCCGTATAGGCCTTACCGGCATCCACATGGAACCCGATGGAGGTTTCGGCGGCAAGATAGGCGACAGCGAGGGAGTGTTTCCAGCAAGCAAGCAAACTCTGTTCGCGCATGGCGTGCCGGAAACCGGATGAAAGCGCCGCGACGAACACCATGCCGCGTACGCGCTCCACACCGATGATGGTGACGGCATGAAAAAGGTCGTCAATCTCGTAGGGCAAACTGAACAATGGGGAATTGGCGGCGCGCAAGACCTCCCAGGCGAAGGAGGCATCGGTACTGATCACGTCGGAGAACTCGCGGATACCCGCTGAGCTGTCGTTGAGTAGGCGCAGCATCCGAGCCGCCGACGCAGGCAGCGGAGGCAGGCAGCGCAGTGCCCAGTGGTGCTGCGGCAGTGCATAGGTTTCCGTTGGGGGCGTCGACACGGCACTAAGAACCTCAGTCCACCATATCGGTACGAAGGCCGGAAATCGTGAGTCCTATTCGTGAGTCCTATTCCGTGAAGATCGACTTGTGCCCGCATTCCGCCACGCCCATCACCTCACGTACCCCCGGGCCGCTGTACAATCAAAACCACGGGCCAATGGCTGCTTGGTTTGAACAACCATGCCCTCTCCGTGGCCCTGGGATGACCGCCCCGGCGTCCCGCTTTCGAAAGGTTCTGATTCATTCATGGCTTCCCAACTGAACAAATACAGCGCACGCATTACCCAGCCCAAGTCGCAAGGAGCTTCCCAGGCGATGCTCTATGCCACAGGTCTGCGCGAGGATGATATGGCCAAGGCCCAGGTGGGCATCTCGAGCATGTGGTTTGAGGGAAATCCCTGCAATATGCATCTGCTCGATCTCGCGGAATCTGTGAAACAAGGCGTTACGGAGGCTGGACTTGTGGGGCTGCGCTTCAACACGATTGGCGTGAGCGACGGCATCTCCATGGGCACCGATGGGATGAGCTTCTCGCTGCAATCACGCGACCTGATCGCGGATTCCATCGAAACGCTGATGGGCGCGCAGTGGTACGACGCTAACATTTCAATCCCTGGCTGCGATAAGAACATGCCGGGCTGTGTAGTGGCTATGGCGCGGCTGAACCGGCCATCGATTATGGTGTACGGCGGCACCATTCGCGCTGGATGCGCGGATAACCAGAAGCTGGATATCGTGTCCGCCTTCCAAAGTTATGGGCAGTTCTTGAGCGGCGGCATTGACGAAGGCGCTCGCCAGCGCATTGTGCGCCACTCCTGCCCTGGCGCGGGAGCGTGTGGCGGCATGTACACCGCGAATACCATGGCTTCAGCCATTGAGGCCCTCGGCCTGTCACTGCCCTACAGCTCATCCACCCCGGCGGAGGACCAACTGAAGCGGGTGGAGTGCCGGCAGGCGGGCCACGCCATCAAGCTCCTGCTGGAAATGGACCTGAAGCCGCGAGACATCATGACGCGCCAGGCCTTTGAGAATGCGATGGCGGTGGTGTGTGCCCTTGGCGGCTCCACCAACGCTGTACTGCACATGGTGGCCATCGCTCGCGCCGCCGGGGTGGACCTGACGATCGACGACTTCCAGCGCGTGAGTGACCGCGTGCCCCTGCTGGCTGACTTCAAACCCAGCGGCAAATATGTAATGGAGGACCTGCAGGGTGTGGGTGGTTTGCCGGCGGTACTGAAGCTGATGTTGGCCGAGGGGTTTATTGACGGAAGTTGCATGACAGTGACCGGCAAGACATTGGCCGAGAACTTGGAGCCTCTGCCGGGGCTTGCCGAAGGACAGGAGATCGTCCACGCCGTCAGCAACCCCATCAAGGCTTCTTCGCATATCCAGATCCTGCGCGGCAATCTGGCCCCGGACGGGGCGGTGGCCAAGATCACGGGCAAAGAAGGCCTCGCCTTCACAGGTCCCGCCCGTGTCTATGACTCCGAAGAAGCAATGCTGAAAGGCCTTGAGGACGGCGAGATCACCAAGGGCGACGTGATCATCATCCGTTACGAAGGCCCCAAGGGCGGGCCGGGCATGCCGGAGATGCTAACACCCACGTCGGCCATCATGGGCGCGGGCTTGGGCAAGGATGTGGCGCTGATCACCGACGGCCGCTTCTCGGGAGGCTCGCACGGCTTCATCGTGGGCCATGTGACTCCAGAAGCACAGGAGGGCGGACCCATTGCCCTGGTGCGAACGGGCGACTTGGTGACCATCGACGCCAACAAGAACGAACTGAGCATGGCGGTGCCGGGCGAGGAGATCGCATCGCGCCGGGCTGCATGGAAGATGCCGCCATACAAAGCCACGCGCGGCACGCTGGCCAAGTACATCCGGCTAGTGAAGAGCGCCAGCGAAGGCTGTGTGACAGACGAATAGCCGAGCGAAGATCAGGTGATGGAACGATGGAGGGCGGGCTTCGGCGCGCCCTCCAGATGTTAGCGCAGCAGGTCTTCCAACTGCACCTTGCCTTCGGTCTTTGCATCGCGGTACTTCACGATGATGGCGGCGGAGACAGAGAGGCCCCAGTCCTTGCCGACGCCCTGGGTGATTGCGCGGCTGCCGGGAACCACCACCGCATCTTCAGGAATCACCAGCGGCTGGCCATCGGAGGCGCGCAGGACCTCGCCGCGCACAAGGTCAAACACAGGGGTGGACTGGTTCAGCAGTACGCCAGTGGCCAGCACCGCGCGACGCTTCACCACAGTGCCCTCGTAGACACCGCAATTGCCACCCACCATCACATCGTCTTCGATGATCACAGGCATCGCCCCCACGGGCTCCAGCACGCCGCCAATCTGTGCCGCCGCGGAAACATGGCATCGCTCACCCACCTGGGCGCAACTGCCCACCAGGGCGTGGGAATCCACCATCGTGCCCGCACCCACGTAGGCGCCGACGTTGATGTACATGGGTGGCATGCAAGTGACGGTGCGGGCAACAAAGGAACCATCACGGATGCTTGATCCACCCGGCACCACCCTTACGCCGTCTTCCACGCGCAGTTGTTTCACCGGGTAGCTTGAACGGTCAAACCATGGCTGACGCCCGGTTTCGATACTCATATCAACGAGCGTTCCCATGCGGAAGCCCAGCAGGATGCCTTGCTTCACCCAGGGATTCACGCGCCAGCCCACAGGGATAGACGCGTCCGGCTCGGCCGCCCGTACTTCGCCTGTGTTCAGCAACTGCTTAAACCGGGCAAACAGTGCCGTCTGCTCCGGGCCATAGCTGGCAGGCGGATTCGCAAACAGGTCTTCAATTGCGG
>JAHCHD010000164.1 GCA_026129915.1 Bryobacterales bacterium | reverse complement strand
ATGGAGGGCACAAGGGAAGAGGCGTTGGGTAGCGCTGGCAGCGGCTACGGTGGGTAGTCTGGCAGTGGCGGCCAGTGGGTCAAGGGGTGGGATGGTTCTGGTGGCGTCCACCTGGGCAATCGCGAGTTTGTGGCGATTGCAGACAGGAGAGGGGCCCGAGGAAGCGGAGGTTGCGGCGCACGGTGAGAGGATGAGTCGCCGCGGGAGCCTGTGGGCTGGCTGGGGCGCAAGACGCGTGGGGAGGGTGATGCCGAGATGGCGTGGCGTTAGCGAGTGGGGCGTGGCGGCATTGGCACTATCCGCGGGTATTGTCGTGCTGTCGAGCGTGGGAGGTATGGCGGTGCTGGAGTACCGACTGGCGCACTGGAGCGCTCTGCTGGAAGGTCGGTGGGATTACTGGCGGGCATCGGTAGAAATGATTGCAGAACGGCCGGTAATGGGTTGGGGATTCGGGATGTGGCCGGACGTGTACCGGCAGTTTCTGGTGCACGACAGCGGGCTGGTGGTGAACCGGGCGCACAGCGACTGGCTGGAGTGGACAGCCGAAGGAGGCGTGCCGATGGCATTGGCCCTGGGCTGGCTGCTGCTGGGAGCGCTGCGCAGGGCCTACCGCGCTCCGTGGGCTTGGGGCTTGCCGCTTCTTCTGCTTTACGGCACGGTGGATTACACGTTGCGGGCGCCGCTGGTTTGGGTGGTCTTTCTGGTTATCTGGCTGGCAGCAGGACGATTGCATTCTCCCAACGGGTTCCCCCGCGAATGCCAAGAGGAGAGCTAAGGCGGTGGCGATCGCACGGAAGGCGGGTGCCGGGGTGGTGTCCTGAATTCTGTGTAAACGCCCGTTCTTTCTCGTAAGGTCTCTCGATTCTTCCCCTCTAGGAGGAAGTGTTCTTGAGCATAGCAAGGCAGCCTCCGCCCCTACGGGGCTCCGGCTGCCTTGCTATGCTCCGCGGCCTCGCGCCTGGGCCTCCTCGATGCGCTCTCCCCACAGCAGCGTGAAGTGGTTCAGCGCCTCGCGCCAGCCCTGGATGTGTTGCCATTTCTTGGCTGCGTTGCGCAGTGCCAGGAACAGGAGCTTCAGGGCCGCGTCCTCGCTCGGGAAGGCGCCGCGCGTCTTGATCACCTTGCGCAGGGTCATGTTCAGGCTCTCCACGGCGTTGGTCGTGTAGATCACCTTGCGGATCGGCGCCGGGAACTCAAACAGCGGCCGCACCCGCTCCCAGTGCCGCCGCCAGAGTTGCCCGATCGGGGCGTACTTGCGGCCCCATTCCTCTTCAAAGGCCTCCCGTTGCCGCAGGGCCTCGTCCTCGGTCGGAGCGCTGTAGATGGCTCGCAGCGCGCTTGCCACCCGCTTGCGCTCCTTCCAGTTCACGTAGTTCAGGCTGTTGCGCACTAGGTGCACGATACACAACTGCACCACCGTCTTCGGGTACACGCTCTCAATGGCCTCGGGGAAGCCCTTCAGCCCGTCCACGCAGGCCACCAGGACCTCCTTCACCCCTCGGTTGCGGATCTCCGTCAGCACTTGCAGCCAGAACTTCGCCCCTTCGTTGGCGCTCGTCCACAGCCCCAGCACCTCCTTGGCCCCCTCCATCGTGATCCCAATAGCCACGTACACCGCCCGGTTCTCCACCCGCCCTTCGTGCCGCATCTTCACCATCAGCGCGTCCAGGTACAGGATCGGGTAGATCGCATCCAGCGGCCGGCTCTGCCAGGCCCGCGCCTCCTCCACCACCGCCTCGGTGACCTCGCTCACCAGCGATGGGCTGACCTCGACGCCATAGATCTCTTCCAGGTGCCCCTGGATCTCGCGCGTCGTCATCCCCCGCGCATACATGGACAAGATCTTGTCATCAAAGCCCGTGAAGCGCCTCTGGTGCTTCGGCAGGATCCGCGGCTCGAAGCTCCCCAGCCGGTCCCGCGGCACGTCAATCTCCACCTCGCCGAAGTCCCCCTTCACCCGCTTCCGGCTCGTCTCGTTGCGACTGTTGGCCTTGCCGGCCGCGCTGCTCTGGCTGCCCCCTTGCTCCTCACTGTCCGGCTCGGCCTCTGCGCCGCGCCGCGGCCCGTGCTTCTCGTAGCCAATGTGGTGTGTCAGCTCCGCCGCCATCGCGCGCTCCAGCAATGCCTTGGTCAGCTGCTTCATCAGCCCGTTCGGCCCGATGATCTCCTCCGGGCTCCGGTAATCCTTCAACAACTCGTCTATCGCTGCTTCCAGCTTCGTCACTTTCATGCGTCCTCTCATCCTCTCCGAGAACGCGACTTACACAGAATCCAGACCACCCTCCCTTGCTATGCTATCGGCCTCGCGCCTGGGCCTCCTCGATCCTCTCTCCCCAGAACAGCGTGAAGTGGTTCGGCGCCTCGCGCCATCCCTGGATGTGTTGCCACTTGTTGGCCACGTTTCGCAGCGCCAGGTACAGCAGCTTGGTGGCCGCTTCCTCGCTCGGAAAGGCTCCGCGCGTCTTGATTACCTTGCGCAGCGTCATGTTCAGGCTCTCTACCGCATTGGTCGTGTAGATCACCTTCCGGCAAGATGTTGCCCTGAGGAGTTTGAACCGGATTGGGAGACATGCATCCGTCGGCGGTGGAATGCGATGTGTGCCACGCCTGCACAATTGCCGGACGACGCCTCTGAAACGAAGCGTGTGCGCCAGGCGTCTGTTCCGTGATGCAAGAGCCCGAAGCCCTGCCTTCCAGGCCATTTGAGCGTTGTCTGGCACTTGTTCGCGCATCCGTTGTGCCTCGAATCCTCTTGATTGGCATTCTGTTGTTGGGTGGTTCCCTCACCGGGTGCCGGCACCGCCCAGCGTTGATGCCGGTTCCTGTTCCACCTGGAAACTTGCCGTATCTCAATTTGGAGCCGGGTTGGCGTCTGTCGATCGTCAGTTCACTCGACCCCGCGGCTTCTCTGCCTGGCGATTTGGCATCGAATCTGGTTGAATCCCCCGCGAGTTCTGGCAACGCATCTCTGACTCTGGAGGCAACGGCGCCCGACGATTTCGGCTATGTGCGTGCTTTCGTTTCACTACGCGGGGTGGGCCGTGGGCGCGGCGATGGGGTCAGGTTCGGCTCCGTTTCCGCGCAGCGTCACAAGGGCGGGGAGGTGAGGAAGATCGCGCCACCCGAAGCGCTGACGGCGATGCTCCCCGGCCAATCGGGACCGGCTCGGATTCTGTTCTTGACTCGATCGGCAGACGTGGACCACGATATGGCGATCCTCCAGGCGAAGACGCAGACGCATCTCGCGAGGCTGACCGAAGCCGTCGTGAAATCTCCGCTGGAATCCTGCCAGGTGTCCAACGATGCCTCCTGCCGCTGGGTCCCGCGCGGCGTCGCTGTTCGTGTCGAGAGGCTCTCCAGCGCCAACCCGGAAACGAAGGAAGTCACTTGGGTGCCGGTTCTTTAGAATGGAATGGTTTCGCCAGAATGCAACGGGCGCACGCCCTGGCCGGCAAAGCAAGAATCGTGTGAATCAGGAGTTCGGCGATAGCCCCAGCGCCGTCATGGAAGGGACGGAGCCTCTTCTCAGTTCCCGCCATGGCGCCATCACGGCCAGCGCCGAAATTGGCTTTGGATCGACGTTACACGGAGCCCATGCTGACCTGATCGCCCGTTATCCCGCCAGGCGAGTCTTCACCCGCTCACTGAGCGCCTTGCCGTCGACCCGTTCGCCTGCAAGTTTGGCCTGGATGGCCTTCATCATGACGCACTGGTCCTTGATGCTGCTGGCTCCGGTTTCGGCGACGGCGGCATCGATTGCGGAGTGCAATTCCTCGTCTGTGGGTGCCGCAGGTATTTAGCCCTCGATGATGCGGGCTTCCGCTTCCTCCGCAAGGGCTGACTCCTCGCGCCCGCCCTGGCGGAACATGTCCGCCGCTCCCCGGCGCTGCTTCATGAGGGAGCTGAGTACGGCGAGTTCGGCCTTTTCGTCAAACTCCTTGTTGCTATCGACCTTGGCTTTGGTGAGGGCGGACTTCACCATGCGGATGGCGTCGAGGCGCTGCTGGTCCTTTGCCTTCATGGCGGCCACCATGGCTTTTTGAATCTGATCGAGGAGTGCCATACTGCTCTTGTTATTCTAAGGGATTCGGCAGTGCCCGCTCGCTGGTGGTGCGCGGACGCAACGTGGTTTCCGCCGCCCCTTGCCTTTTCCGGCATGGCCTTCCTGGCAGATAAGGTCTTTTTCGATGATGAATATCCTGGTTGCAGAACCGCTCTCCCCCGCCGGACTGGCGATCCTTCAGAAGAATACAGATTGGAACGTAATTGTCTCCAACCCTAAGGAGTACGAGCAGCATCTGGCGGAATGCGACGCCCTGGTGGTGCGGAGCGCCGTAAAGGTGACGCGCGAAGTGCTGGCGAAAGCGCCAAAGCTGCGGGCGATCGGGCGCGCGGGCGTGGGAGTGGACAACGTGGACCTGGCGGCCGCCACGGACGCTGGCGTGATTGTAATGAACACGCCGGGTGGCAATGCTATCTCCGTGGCCGAACATACCTTGGCGCTGATTCTGGCGATGGCGCGCCACGTGGCGACAGCATCGGAATCCACCAAGTCTGGCAAATGGGAGAAGAAGCGCTTCCTCGGAAACGAGTTGCGAGAGAAGACCCTAGGCTTGATTGGGCTGGGCACGATTGGCCGTGGCGTGTTGCAGCGTGCATCCGCTTTTGAGATGCGTATCGTGGCGTTCGACCCGTTTGTGAACCCGGAAAGCGTGCGCAGCCTGAATGTGGAGATGGTTTCGCTGGACGAACTCTACGCTCAGAGCGATTTCATTAGCCTGCACACGGCGCTGACGCCGGAAACCAAGGGAATGCTGGACGCAGCCGCGTTCGCGAAGATGAAGCCAGGAGCGCGGATCGTGAACTGCGCGCGCGGCGAATTAGTTGACCATGAGGCACTTGTGTCTGCGCTCGAGAGCGGGCACCTGGCTGGAGCAGCGCTCGACGTGTTTGACGTGGAACCGCTGAAGGGTGATGAGGCCTTCCTGAAGGTGCCGTCAGTGATTGCCACGCCGCACATCGCCGCGTCCACGGAAGAGGCGCAGGAAATCGTCGGAGTCCGCATCGCCCAGCAACTGAGCGACTATCTGCGAGATGGGGTGGCGATCAACGCCGTGAACATGCCCCAGGTTTCGCCCGTTGAATACAGGCAGGCGGAACCCTACATGCAACTGGCAGAGCGATTGGGCGAGTTCGCTTCACGCATTAGCCATGGAAACCTGCGCGCGGTGCGCATTGCCTATTATGGCGATGTTGCGGAAAACACCCAACTCATCCGGAATGCCGGTGTCGTTGGAGCCTTCCGGCGGGCGGGTGAGCGCGCAAACATGGTGAACGTGATGCAGGTGGCTGCCGCGCGCGGCGTGAACATCAGTGAACAGCACGAAAACGTACAGGACCACGGCAACGCCATCCACGTGGAACTTGAAACCACCGAGGGCAAGACCCGCGTGGGAGGCGCCGTGGTGCTGGACAAGCCGCGCTTGCTGCGCGTTGACGGCATTTCCGTGGAAACTCCGTTGGCGGGTGACTTGGTGTACATGCGCAACATCGACGTGCCTGGCGTGATTGGGCATGTGGGCAAGGTGCTTGGCGATAACCAGATCAACATCGCCAATTTTTCACTGGGCCGCGAAGAGCGGGAGCCTACTCCGGAAGCACCATTGGAGGCGATTGCCGTGGTGGAAACAGACGGCCAGCCCAGCGAAGCCGTGATCGAGGAATTGAAGAAGAATCCGGCCGTACGGATTGTCCGTGTGGTGAGTCTGCCGCGTTAGGGTGTCAGGTTCCTGTTCAGGAAGAGTCGCTTCGTGCGATCGCGATGTGTATATCAAAAGGGGTTCCTCGGCAGGCACCCCTTGTCAAACTTGTCTATTTATTTCCGGCAACTTGCAGCCGCTACGCTAAACTGGTGTCACGGAATCCTCCGTAAACCTCTCCGTTAGAAGAGACTGTTTCGCATATGCAGGAAGTGTTCCTCAAGCTATGGCTGGCGATGCCGCGGATGGATATCACCGCGGCCATCGACGTGCTGCTTGTGGCCTTCCTGGTTTACCAGTTCTTCGCAATCATTAGGGGACGCAGGGCGGAGCGGATCCTATTCGGAATCGTGCTGGTGGTGCTGGTTTACACCGCATCCATTTACTTCGGACTGGAGTTACTGCGGAGCATCATCGGAAATGCGGTGCCTTACACGGCATTTGCGTTGATCGTGGTGTTCCAGTCGGAGATCCGCCGGTTGCTTGCGCGGCTTGGTAAGACACGGGTGTTTAGTTTCGGAACGCGGCTGCAGAACCGCGAGGGGCTCGACGAGATATTGCTTGCACTAGATGTGCTGCAAAAGAACCGCGTGGGCGCCTTGCTGGTGCTGGAGCGGGACATCGGGTTGCGCACATTTGCTGAAAGCGGAGTGCAGCTTGATGCGCTGGTGTCACGCGATTTGATTCTGGCCATCTTTCAGTTTGGCGGGGCGCTCCACGACGGCGCCGTGATCATCCACCGGGACCGAGTGGCTGCCGCCTCGTGCTTCTTGCCGCTTTCGATGAATCCGAACGTATCGCGAAGCTTGGGCACCCGTCACCGCGCTGCTCTGGGGGTGACGGAGGAAACAGACTCGCTGGCCATCGTGGTTTCCGAGGAGACAGGCAAGATATCCGTGGCTGCGTTTGGGGAGCTATCCACCGGTTTGACAATTGGTGATGTGGAAGCCAGAGTGCAGCAGCACATGACCAGCAGGACCCTCGCCCAGAAGGGGGCTGAGATGAGCGGCACGCAGCCCATACCCCTGCCGCGTTTCGAAGACCAGAACCAGTCAAAAGCGGAGACCGGATCGTGAGACGACTATTCCGGGATTTCTGGTGGAAGGTATTGTCGCTTCTGATCGCGCTTGCCCTGTGGTTTGCGATTGTGGGCGACCAGGACCGGGCCATCAGTTTGACGGCGCCCGTGGAGATGAAGGCGATCCCACCTGACCTGGAGATTTCGAGCGATGCCCCGGAGCGCGTGATGCTGGAAGTGCAGGGGCCTTCGTCGAAAGTGCGCGACTTGGCGGAGAGCCGCCTGGGTGTGATTCTCGACCTGTCCGACGTGCTGCAGCCGGGCCAAAGAACCTTCACCGTGGACAGCAGTAACGTCCTTTTGCCCCCAGGAGTCCGGCTGAACCGGGCTATCCCCGCCCAGATACGCATCCGCTTTGAGCGACGCCTGCGAAAGGACATCCCCATCCGGATCAACTACTCGGCAATGCCTCCGGCGGGCTACAAGGTCCTCAGCGAGATCGTGAGTCCGGAGCTGATTCGGGTGGAGGGTCCGGAGATGCGGATACGGCAGGTGACCGAAGCGGAGACCGATCCCATCGACCTGAGTACGGTGGTTGGCTCAAAGGAATACAGGGTGAACTTGTATGTGAACGATCCCTTCGTCCGGCTAACCACAGTTACCAATGTGACTGTGCGCGTGGAAGTGGGTATTGAAGAGCCTGAGGGCGGCGCGCCAGGGGCAAAGCCCGCGGGACGACCGTAATGGTAGGAAGATAGCAGGGGCGTTCCCGACGGGCGCGCGGCAAACAACGGAGAGGGCGATTTGGCGAGAACATTATTTGGAACGGATGGCAGTCGGGGCGTGGCGGGAGAGCCTCCCCTGGACGCACGGACAGCCTATGCGGTGGGATTCGCCCTCGGAGAGTTTGCGCGGCACCTCGACTCCGATCCCGCGGTGCTGATTGGGATGGACACCCGCGAAAGCGGACCCTGGCTTGCGGCGAGCGTGGCTGGGGGACTGCATGCCCAGGGGGTACGCTGCCATTTCGCGGGCGTGCTAACCACCCCAGGGGTGGCCTACCTCACCAAGACCGGTCGCTACGTGGCTGGCGTAATGATCTCTGCTTCGCACAACCCCTTCCAGGACAACGGTATCAAGGTGTTCAGCCACGCGGGGTTGAAATTTCCCGATGAGCGCGAGGAGCAACTGGAAGCAGGCATCCTGCAGTTTCTTGCCAGTAACGCATCCGCTGAACCGCTCGCACTGAAGGAGGATCGCGCCTTCGACGAACAGTACATGGGCTACCTGGCTTCCACGATGCCAATTGGGCTGCGAGGTACGCGAATTGTAGTGGATGGCGGGAATGGGGCTGCTTTCCAGTTGGGGCCGGAACTGCTGAGGCGCCTGGGGGCCGAAGTGGTGCAGATTCATTGCCAGCCAGATGGGCGAAACATCAATCTGCATTGCGGCGCGCTTCATCTGGATAGCCTGTGCGAAGCGGTAATCCGTGAGAGCGCTCACTTGGGAGTGGCCTTTGATGGCGACGCAGACCGGGCACTTTTTGTGGATGCACGCGGTCAGATCGTGGACGGCGATGGTGTGCTCTATCTGTGTGGCTTGCATTTCAAGGAGCGGAACCGTCTGCACGCAGCAGCCGGGCTGCCCGCGGTGGTGGCGACAGTGATGAGTAACCTGGGCCTGGAAGTGGCGCTACGCGATGCGGGCATCGGCTTGTTGCGCACGGCAGTCGGTGACAAGTACGTGCTGCAGGAGATGCTGGCCAGCGATCTGCTATTGGGCGGTGAGCAATCCGGCCACATCATCTTCCGCGAGTTCGCCACCACGGGAGATGGCATCCTGAGTTGCCTGCGGGTGCTGGAAGTGATGGGCGAAACGGGGAAGTCGCTCGAAGAACTGGTTGAGGACTTTGCTGTATTCCCTCAGAAGCTGGTGAACATTCGGGTGCGAGAGAAGCGGCCTTTCGCGGATCTCCCCTCCGTGCAAATGGAGATAGTGCGCGCGGAGCAGGAACTGGGCGATGCGGGCCGCGTGCTGGTGCGCTACAGCGGCACCGAGTTGCTGGCCCGCGTGATGATTGAGGCGAGGCACATTGAGGACGTCGAGCGGCTCTGTGCCCGCATCGCCGAGCCCATCCGGCGAGAGATTGGCGCGGAATCGTAGCTGCCTACTGCCTTGCTGCGCCGAGAACGCGCAGCGCCGCCGGGATGCCCCCTGCCCGCTGGAGCCCCGGAATGAAGCAGTGCTCAGCGAGCCATTCATCATGGCCCCACTCCGGATGAGCGCTGAACGGCGGGGCCTCCACGATAGCTGACCCTTTCGACATCGCTGCCGCCAGAATGGCCCAGGCATTCCCCTGTTGGCTTCCAAGAATGCGGATGCGCATGGCGCCCTGCGCCTTTGCGTAAGCAACGGTGGTGAGAAGGTCCTGGACCCGCTGCGCGTCGTCGCTCCAGTTGAATGTGGTGTGATGCAAGTGGCGTTCCGTGACAGCCGCTTTGGCAGCACCGGTTTGGTAGATCTCAGGTGCATAAACGGTTGCGTCCTTCCCTGCGCGCGTGAGCATTTCCTGAGAAGCGAGGGCGGCAGCTCCGCCATCAGGATGCACCAGGATTACGGCTTCTTTACTGGAGGCACTCCCTTTGCGCACTTGCAGTGGAACGCGGTCGCCCTTACCCGCACTAAGCACTACCTGGCTGCCCTCGGTGGCGGTTTCCACGCGGGCCGGCAAACTGGCTTCGATGGCCATGGCCAGACGCTGACGGAGGCGGTCGATGTCTGGCTGGGCTGCATGGGAGTCCGACATCGCACGCCAGTCCGCAAAGAGTTCCTGGAAACTGCGCGCGTGGCCGGGCATCGGGTGGTTCCAGAGCACCAGCAGGTCGCGAGCGTCGGGAACGGGAGCATTGCGTTCGGCGACGGGTGAGCCATCCTTGCCAAGAAAGACCTTGTTGAAGAATGTGTACACCGCCTCGCGGCTGGGCTTGTGGAAGTTATGCGGAGCCTCAAACTGGACGTGCTCCACTTTGCCGGCAGCGTCATAGAGGGCATAGATCTTCTGGACCGCGGGGAACTCTACGGTAGGCACGTTCCGTGTCCAATCCCCGGTAGCAGCCACGATGAGTTGGGGGCGGGGCGCCATGAGTCCCGACATCTCAACGTTTTGGGTATCGACGCGCAGATGAGGGGCATTCTCACAGACACAGCCGCCCTGCATGATCAGCGACACCATGTTCACGGGCGCCGCCGCGGCCACCCGGTCATCCACCGCGCCCAAGAGGAACACCTGCGTGCCACCGCCCGAAGCACCGGAAGCGCCGATGCGTTTGGGGTCGACGTCGGGAAGGGCTTCGAGGAAATCGATTACCCGGATGGAATTCCAAAGCTGCAGCCCGAGGGGCGTAAACTGCCATAGTTGTTCGCGCTTGCCAGTGAAGCGATGCGGCACCTGCGGCGTATCGTTGTAGCCCACCATGTCGTAAGCAAACACCACGAAGCCTTGACGGGCCATATTGATGCCAAAAGTGGGAGCGGAGTAGAGGGGCTGATTCTCGAGGCGTCCGTAAGTCCAGTGACCGTGGGGATGCAAAATCGCTGGCACCTTACCTTGGGCATTTCCGGGCCGGTAAAGGTTGCCGCCAAGAAAGAAGCCAGGCATGGTTTCCAGCAGCACTTTCTCAATGGTGTATCCGTCCCCCTCGATACGGCCGAAGACCTGTGCATTCAGCGGGGTGCGCGCGGGCATTGGCTCCAGTCCCGCCGCGAAAAGTACGCGCTGCTTGAGTTCCACGCGCCGGGCCTCCCATTCGGCGCGGGTGTAATCGCGCGGCTGGAAGGCAGTGTCGGTATTTGGCCGGGTACCATTGCGCAGGTCTGTCTTGGGAACCTCAGCCAAGAGTGGCATCATCAAAAGGAGCAGAAGTACGTAGCACCGCATAGCAATTTACTATATGCTGTCCGCCGGATGTTTGCCGGATGATGATGGCCCACCATGCTGGCGGTTGCAGAGGAGACTGACAAACGCATGC
>JAHCHD010000163.1 GCA_026129915.1 Bryobacterales bacterium | reverse complement strand
TCGGCGATGCCAGGAACCATTACATACATGTGGAGAGCCAATATCCCACCGGCGGCGCGGCGGAACTCGAAGTATTCATGGCTGTATGGACGCCTGGCAGCTACCTGGTGCGCGAGTATGCGAAGAACATCGATACCGTAGGGGCCGTCGATGCCGCGGGGCGGCGACTGGATGTGGTGAAAACCCGCAAGAATCGGTGGAAAGTGCAGACAGCCGGGGCCACGAATGTGACGCTGCGCTACCCCATCTATGCGCGGGAAATGAGCGTGCGTACCAACTTCGTGGACGCGAGTTTCGCCATGCTGCAGGGGGCCGCGACCTTCCTAAGTCCGGTAGGCCAGAACCACAAACCCCACTTGGTGAAGTTGGAATTACCCGCGGAATGGAGCCGAGCGATGAGCGGCCTCCCGGATGCCCCGAAGGAAGGGGCCGCCGCCTTCCTGGCACCGGACTACGACACCCTGGTGGATTGCCCGATTGTTGCTGGGAACCCGGATGTTTTCGAGTTTGAGGTTGAGGGCAAGAAGCACTTTCTGGTGAACACTCCGGCGAGCGACCACTGGGACGGGCCACGCAGCGTGGACGCGACGAAACGTATCGTGGAGCACTACGCGAAGATGTGGCGCGGGCTGCCGTATGAGAAATACCTCTTCCTGAACATGCTGGTGGAGGCGGGCGGGGGGCTGGAGCACAAGAACTCCACGGTTCTGATGGCAAGTGCGCTGGCTACCCGCAGCGAGGAGCGCTTCCGTAGCTGGCTGAGCCTGGTGAGCCATGAGTATTTTCACGTGTGGAATGTGAAACGGCTGAGGCCAGTGGAACTGGGTCCGTTCGATTACGAAAGCGAGAACTACACGGAGGGGCTGTGGGTGGCGGAAGGCTTCACAAGCTACTACGACGGACTGGCGTTGCACCGGGTGGGACTGATCGATCGGGGCCAGTACCTGGCGAGGCTCTCAGGAACCATCGCGTCGCTGCAGGATAAGCCCGGACGGCTGGTGCAGCCTGTGGCGGAATCGAGTTTTGACGCCTGGGTGAAGGGCTACCGGCCGAACGAAAACTCCCAGAATACGGGGATCAGCTATTACACCAAGGGAGCGGTGATTGGTTTTCTGTTGGATGCGCGGATTCGCAGGGCATCGAACAATGCGCGGAGCCTGGACGATGTGATGCGCCTGGCATACCAGCGCTATGGCGGCGAACGGGGCTTCACGTCCAGCGAGTTCAGCGACTGCGTACGGGAGATTGCAGGTGGAGAGGTAGCCCAGTGGATGGACGACGCGGCCAGGAGCACGGACGATTTCGACTACCGTGAGGAACTGGCCCATTACGGACTGCGGTTTCAACGCGCGGGCGGAGCGGTTCCAGGAGGAACCTCGGCGGGGCAAGGTTGGCTGGGCGTGGAGGTGCGGGCAAACGGCCTGAGCATGGTGGTGACGGGCGTCCGACGCGAGACTCCGGCGTATGCGGCGGGGCTGAATGTGGACGATGAGATTCTGGCCATCGGCGACAGACGAATCAACGCGACGTTATGGCCGCAACTGGCAAGCCTCTTTCGCCCTGGCGATCAGGTGGAGATGCTAGTGGCCCGGAGGGGAGCGCTGCTGAAGCTGCCTGTAACGTTCGGGGAAGCACCAAGAGTATCCTGGCGGCTGGAAGTGGACCCGCGGGCAACAGATGCGCAGCGGGCGGCGCTAGCCAGCTGGTTGAACGGCCGGTAGCATCGAACCCGGGTAGGGACAAGGTCGCGGACACGGTAATGGAGTGCCGCCTTACGGATATGATGGATACGATTATCCGAATCAGGAGGCGAACTCATGGCAGGCGATGGTTTTGGGCGCAGGGACTTTCTGCGGGTGGCGGCGAGCGCACCGGTGTTGGGAGTAGGCGGCGGGGCGGCATCCGCGCAACTCGCGCAAGGCGTGGTGGCCGCGCAGAACGAGCGCCCTTCCTGGTTCCGCGCGGATGCGCCGGTGATGCGCTTCCGGCAAGTTCACCTGGATTACCACACCAGTGAAAAGATCCTTGGGATTGGCGCGGACTTCGATCCAGAAGCATTTGCTGCCACTTTGCAGAAGGCGCGGGTGAACTCGATTACCTGCTTTGGGCGCTGCCATCACGGTCTGATTTACTTCGATAGTGAGAAGCATCCTGAGCGCGTCCACCCGCACATGAAGCAGAAGAGCCTGCTGATGGAGCAGATTGAGGCTTGCCACAAACGCGACATTCGCGTACCGATTTACCTGACGATCCAATGGGACTACCTCACGGCCCAGCGCGAACCGCAGTGGCTGACCGTGGATGAGAAAGGCGCCTCGCGACAGGAACTCTATACGCCAGGCTTCTACGGAAACCTCTGTGTGAATACGCCTTACCGCGACTTCTTGAAGGTCCATATCGCAGAGCTGTTTGAGAAGGTACCCGTCGATGGGTTGTTCCTGGACATTGTGCAGATTCGGGAATGCAGTTGCCCGTGGTGCCGCAGGGCGATGATCGCGAAGAATATGGACCCGTCGAACGCGGCGCAACGGCGCGATTATGCGGGCACGATGATCTACGACTTCAAGCGGGAGATGACCGCGTTCATTCGCGGACTGTCGAAGGACTGCACCATCTTCTACAACGCCGGCCACATTGGGCCCAAGCACCGTCCGGTGAAGGACGCCTATACCCATTGGGAACTGGAGAGCCTGCCCAGCGGCGGTTGGGGCTACATGGACTTTCCGTTGAAGGCCCGCTACACGCGTGGGCTGGATATCGACACGCTTGGCATGACGGGCAAGTTCCATACCTCGTGGGGAGACTTCCATAGCCTGAAGAACCAGCCGGCGCTGGAGTATGAGTGCTTCCAGATGCTGGCGCTGAACGCCAAGTGCAGCGTGGGCGACCAACTGCACCCTCGTGGAGTGCTGGATGCGGCGGCGTATGACCTGATTGGCAAGGTCTACACGCAGGTAGAAGCGAAGGAGCCTTGGTGCGCGGGTGCCCGCGGGCTGGCGGACATTGGCGTGCTGACGCCTGAAGAGTTTCTCGGCGGTGAGGCGCGGCGCATTCCTGATTCTGCATTCGGTGCCGTGCGCATGCTGACGGAACTGGCGACGCAGTTTGACGTGATTGATTCGCAGTTCGACTTCAGCCGCTACAAGCTGATTGTGCTTCCAGATGAGATTCCAGTGAATGATGCCTTGCGGGAAAAGCTGGAGGAATTCGTGGGCGCAGGTGGCAGCTTGATTGTGTCGCACGAGAGCGGGCTGAACCCGGCGAAGACCGCCTTTAATCTGCCATCGCTGGGGCTTGAGTACGTGGGCGAGGCGGTGTTCAGCCCGGACTTTCTGGTGGTGCAAGGTGGTGAGATGGCGCGCGGCCTGAGCCCCGCCGAATACGTGATGTACCAGAAGGGCGCGGAGGTGCGACTGCGCGGGGCGCAGGAACTGGTGAAGACAAACGTGCCCTACTTCAACCGGACGTGGGAGCACTTCTGCAGCCACCGGCATACGCCATCGGAATTCAAGTATGGCTATCCGGGTGTGACGCGCAACGGGCGGGTGATCTACTTCATGCACCCCGTGTTTGCGCAGTACCAGCAGAACGCGCCGCGCTGGGTGAAGCAACTGGTGGGTAATGCGATTGAGGCCCTGCTGCCGCAGCCGCTGGTGCGGGTGAAGGCGCCCTCGTCGGCGATGGTGGCACTGAACGAACAGGCCGCCGCGCGGCGATTGGTGCTTCACCTTCTGCACTATATTCCGGAGCGCCGCGGACAGGCCTTCGACGTGATTGAGGATGTGATTCCACTGCACAACGTAGAGGCGTCGGTGCTGGTAGATGGCGCGGTGCGCGCGGTGCGTCTGGCGCCGCAGGGCACGGTGCTGCCGCACCGCATGGAGGGCGGCCGCGCGGTATTCACAGTGCCCCAGGTGAACGGGCATCAGATGGTGAGTATCGAGCGGGGATAGACGGGCAGTTCCGGGTTCGGGGAACGCGGTGAGAGGTTCCGGTAGTGGGGCTGTGGCTGCCATGACGTTGCTTCCTCCTTAGCGGCGGGGTGATGATGCACGGCGTCTGTGCATGTGCAGGATTGTAGCGGCGGCGGAAGCCCGGTGCGGGGTGGAGACGGGCCGATGGTTTTGGGAAGCGATGCAGGATGAGTGGGTTGCGGGTGGGGAAAATTTCCCAAACGCGTGTGACAGGCCGGTGGAGCAGCAGCCGGGATAAGGGCGGCGGAGGCAAGGGGGTAGGGAAGGCGGACCGAAGTCGCACTCGCTGAGCGATGGGCGAGTGCTCCATGGTCTCGCTGCACGAGGCTGGCTGATTCCTTGGGCTGAGGCTGCGGGGCTTTGCTGGGTGAAGTTCGCTGCCGGACAGTGCGATGCCAGTGGTGAGCAGGGCAGCGGCGCGCGGGGAGGTTTCGGGCAATCCGGCGCGAACCTAGGTCTTTTGTTGCCTGATGGAGAATTCTAGAAGTGGAAGCGTAGCCTTGTCCCCGACTTCCCAATTCCCGTTGAGCGACGGGAACTGGTACCGAATTCCAAACCGCTGCTGCGGTGCAATGCAGCGGAGTTGCGGTGCGCATGTCGTGTGGATCGGGCTGGTTGGCCCGTTCGTCGAGGATGTTCCGGCGTTTGAAGTGAGGGTAGATGCCTACTGAGCCGGGGTAGAGACAGCCTCCTGGGGGTTGATCTCGCTGTACTGCGGAATGGCGCCGGATGGGGCCGGTGCGTTTTGCGAAACGAACTCTTCGGGGCGGAGGGTGGCTAGTTTTGCCTGGCGCAATAGGAGGTCCGCCTGGCCTCTGGCCAGGGCCCAGGACGTGCCGCCGCGGCGGCGGTTGGTGGCTTCCTCCTGCTGCTGGCGACGGAGGTCGCGCTGCTTGCGGCGCTCTTCGCGGGCCATGCGGGCTTTCGTGCCACTCTGCCTCCTCGCGGTCGCGGGCGTCCTGGCGGCGGGCTTTTGCAGGCGCGTTCGAATTCGGCGATCGCGCTGGGTGACGGCGCTCCCACCAGGTGCGCGGTAGCGCTGGAGGTTGTTCAGGCCGGGCCAGAGCGGGGTGTCGATGAAGGGTCGGGGCTTCTTGGTCGAGCATGGGGTCACCCGGTTCGAATTGGGGTTCGGCGAGTCCGCCGAGGGGCTCTCGCCGTAGGAGAGGGGTATTTGGGATCGGCGAAGAAGGGTGGGTTGCTTTTTCGATGGCCATGAGTTCGGCCTCGTCGAAGCGGCAGCGGAAGGCCCAGCGGCATTGCGAGATATCGTCGACGGCGAGGGTCCCGCGGCGACCTAGGTTCCCAGATGGCGAGGATGGAATCGCGGAGTTCGTCCACTTTGGCGGGGTCCTCGTGCGGAGCAGACGCGGCGCTGGATGGAGAGGCCGAGTTTGAGGGCGTTCTGTGCGGAACGGGCCTTGCCCTCGGGGGTGCGCGGTCCGGTGGGGCCGGGGGATGAGACGTTTTCCGTTGTCGGTCTGCCGTTGTCGGTGGGGACGGGCGAGGGGTTAGGGTCTAGGGGTTAGGAGTCGCATTCACCAAGTGGGGCGAAGGTGACGTGGACTTCGCTGGCGCGAGGCGGGTTGCTGGGGTGGCGGGCTGGGGGCCTACAGGTGGCACCGCAGAGTCACCTGATTACGAGACCTGGAAGATATCGCGGCGGAAGTTGCCGCGCTGGGTGATGTAGGGCGGGCAGCCAACGGCTACCACGCGTTGAATGCGTGCCATCAGGTAGATAGTGGGCGGAGGGGCGAAAGAATCTCACATGAAATTTGAAAAAGGATAACCTGATCGCGAATTCGATCGCGAATTCCCCGGAATTCCCCGTGATGCAGGCAACCGATCGCTACCACTCTGCCGATGCGTCCCATCGTGGGTATAGTCGGCGGACGGGGGAATTCCTCTCACAAAGAGTTTCGAGGTTGAGGTGTTTGTCCCCAAAGCCCCGGAGATCCCTTGGGAGCTGGCGGGAATGGGTTGCGGTGGCCGGGAATGGTGGGGTCGCAGCCGCAAACAGGCGGCTGCTCCGCGGACCCGCCACGCGAGGCTGGATGCTGTCCACGGGTAGCGCTCCGCTACACGCATGGCACGACTACCCCGCTAGTCTTGGTTTCGGAGTGTCACATCCTATAGAGTGGAAGGATAACCTGATAGCGAATTCCCGATCCAGAAGACCGCTGGAAACGGTTCATGAATTCCCGATCCAGAAGACCGCTGGAAACGGTTCATTAACTCGGAGAAGATAGGCTTTGAACTGCCTGATGGCGAAATTCCTGCGGGTCTTGCAGTGAGTTCTTGAGGTCTTGAAACCAACGTCTGCCTAACTGTTCTCGGAGTCGGTTGACGGACTTGTTGTGGCATCGTCCAAGTCGGTGGCCGCTGCCGCAAGGGCAAGGGTACTTGTTTGCTTGTCGTTTCTTCATGCCTGTGAGGCCAGTGAATGCGACTACGAAGTCTTCTTCTATGCCGAAGAGCGTTGCGAGGTCTTGCCGGATCCCGGCTGCCCCGTGGTCGAGTTCGCCAAACGGCATCTCACCGTGGCGTTCGAAGTACGAGCGTCCATATAGGTAGGGGATGACGCAGTTCTTAACGAACTCAGGCAGCGTGGTCGTCGGTTGTAGGTGCAGGCGAATGCGTGTTGGTGATCCCAAGCAGAGGCTGCCATCGGTGAGCTTGTGGAATTTCTGTGGGATTCTCCCGCCGGTCTCCCACACGCTCGGACACGCGGTTGGGAATCCTGTCGGGACGCTAATGCGCACTTGGTACTCATCGTCAACGACCTTCCTTGTCGGGCCACTGGCAGTGAAGGCGAGTGGCCCTGCAAGGACGATGCTGCCATCCGACAAGGGGCGCAAGCGCAGGCCCGGAAATATCCGGAGCAGTTCCTGCATATGCCACCGATTGAGACGGTCGTTGAGAGTCTCAGGCATTGCTCCAGGGCTTTGGGGCGGCAAAGAGTGTGATTGCTGGCGCGGCGACGACCGTGATGCGTGCCTCTGGCGGTGGCTCTAGGGTCCGCAGTTCGTCGTTGGTCAACTGTACGTCGAAGATCGTCTTTACGGTGGGGTGAAGGCGGCGATGTGCGTATGCGGTTGCTAGTTGGGTGATGTCGGCGGTGAGCTGGTTGTGCCACAGCCAGAAGCTGTCCTCCAGCGTTGGGTCCTTGGTCCACTTGTCTGCGTAGTCTTCGGCGGGGTCGGTCGGGTTTGGGACGCGGGGCCTTGTTGGGAGAACGTAGGATGGCATAGTGTCCACGATGTGGAGGAGGGCCTCGGCAATGTCGGTTTGGCCGTCGTACGCGTGAGCGGCCAGGTTCGTGATGATCATTGAGATCGGCGCTTGTTTTAGATTGTCGCGGAACATTATGTCCCGGTGTCGTTTGAGCAACTGAATGCTTCGCTGGAGCGGTGTCTTCCAGTCGTACGGTGGCACATCGTCGACACGGGCGTACACTCGGGCCTCAACGAGCTTCCTGATGCGCTGTTCTGCGACTGGCCGGACTCGTGATTCGAACCATCGCGCGAACCCGCTTGGATTGCTGCTCTGGAGGTCCGCTGTGATCTGTTCGTACTGGGGGTGCCGGCGGTCAGTGATCGCAATGGCGCGCTTGGCGAGGTCGGCAGGAACTCCCTGCGCTTGCAGCCATGCAATTCGAGCAGGGTCTTCGGGTAGGGATGGTAGGGTGTCGAGGTGGAAGTTGATCTCGTCGGCGTAGTGCAGGCGCCAGCAGCGGTGCATTTCTTCTACGGGCTCGATGATGCCGTTTGCTCGAGCGTACGCTTTGACTTCGTAACCGTAGAGTTCCTTGATCGTTTTTTGTGTGAGCGCGGTCTTTTCCAGCTGTAGCTTGGTGACATTGTCGAGGTCGTACTCGGCGGACTCGTCGAGTGGTCGAATCACGGTGCCGAAACGAAATGATCCTTGTGCCGACACGTGGGGGTTGAGCGCGGCGTGCTTGGATTCTGGGCGACAAAGCCATGCGCCGAGTGACTTGTGGCGGGCAATCGCCTTTTCGTAATACGAGCGAGGGATGTCGATGTGATCTAGGACCGCATCGAGGACGTCCGGGCGCAGGGGTGATCTTGTCGTCATGAGGGTTCTTCTCCGGTGGTGATGGTGAGTGCCGGGATGAACCCACCACGGCTGGTGTTCTCGTCGTAGACCTGCCACGGCATGTCTGCTTTTGGCATGCGGACCCGACCGAGTTCTACGGCGACGGATACGCCGCAAGCTGGGAACAAGTGCAGGGTCTCGCTCGACCCATAGGTTGCCTTAATACGGTCGAAGAGCGAACGACAGATCGAGCGTAGTTGGGCAAGGTCACTGCGGGACTTGATGAGGTCGTTGTGTGGTGCGGGTGTCGTGATGGTCCAGATAGCGGCACCACTTCCGAGGATTCTCGTCACTCGCTCGCGTGCCACGGTAGCGCTCAGGGCGATCACCAGGGCCGGTGGTCCGCCGACGGTTGTTGGCTCGTGTAGGTTGAGCGAAACGGGGGTGGTGTGCTCGGGCCATTCCCAGGTGGGTGGTTCGCGGTGACGCTGGTAGACGTCGGCAGGAACGATATCGCCAAGCAAGGTGCCGAGGAGGATGAGGAGGGGCTGGGGAGCGATGGCGAAGACCGAGAGATGATCGATGTCACCGGTTGCGATGCGTTCGCTCACTCGTTGGGTGAATTTGCGTCGCAAGGACTTTGCCTCCAGGTCCCAGAATTCCTCGTCGCGATCCAGGAACGACGCGTTGATGGTGGACAAGTCCAGCGGCGTGACTTGAGCGGGATAGTGGTTCGGGAAGAGCGCCGCGGCGGCTTGCTCGTACTGCAGTGGGGATGTGTGGTCTCCGATATTCGATCCGAAGAGGAGGATGTGGCTCTTCTTGTTCGCATCGATGCCAGTGGTTCGCTCGACGCGTAGCTCGTGCTCAGACTTCATACGGCGCAGTAAGGCCGCCGGGTATCGCCCTCCGTCGTGCTTGTGGTCGATCTTCCGGTGGCACTCGTGGCACACGAGCATGAGATTCGCGACGCTATTGAGATCTCCCACGCTTATGCCGTCGTTACCTCGCGGTCCTCGTTCGCTGAACGAGTGGATGTGTGCCTTCTGGCCGATGTTGACTTCTTCTTGCGTCACTGACGATTTCCAGAGCGGTTTGTTGCAGCCGGCGAACTCGCACCGACCGGCGGCTCTACCCCACAGTTCACACTGCGCTCCCGCGGGGATGTGACGTGTCGCTCCTTCAGCGGAATCGTTCGCACCGTTCTTGCGGCGCCTTGGCCTGGAAATGGTCGTCACTGGACGTGCTCCGTCGAATATTGGCGTATCACTATAGCGAACTTAGCATTCGCCAATGGAGGATGTCAAGCTATAGCGAATAAGTCATGCCACCAGAGCGGACGAGGTTCTAGTATCCTAGGGAAGAGTGAACGCACGGTGCGGCCTATGAAAGCCATCTCACTAGCCGAGCGCCTTCGGGCGTGTCGAGAGGCAGCCGGGTTTTCCCTCGAGGAACTGGCTTCGAGAGCGAAGATTTCCAAGACATACCTTTGGGAACTCGAGAAGGACGCCGCGGGGGAAAAGAAGCCCTCCGCTGATGTCCTGCTTCGGGTCGCCTCGGCGTTGTCCGTCACGATTGCTGACTTGCTTTCCCTCCCGACTGTCCAAGTCAACGAGGAAGCGGTCGAACTCTCTCCTTCATTGCGGGAGTTCCGTGAACGTATGCAGCGCCTGGATGCCCCCCTCAGTCAGCAAGACCTGCATGACTTGGCTGTCATGAAGTTCCGTGGGGGACAGCCGCAGTCCGCTGACGAGTGGCATCAACTCTACCTCACCCTGCTTGCGACGGCCAGCAAAAGGCGACCGCAATGAGAATATCGTCTATAACGAGGAACGCTATAGACGCATTGACGAGATCCGTGGGCGCAACGACCCCGGAGGAGGCTATTCGTCTCAAGGCTCGAGAGGCTGTGACGAATTATTGCGGCGTGTTTGGCGAACCCACGATGCCCTTCGCCGTTGACGCGCTGGCGAGTTTTCTCGGCATCAGTTGCACCGACGACCCCGCGGTGCACAGCGATGATGCAGAGCTTGTTCCTGTCGGGGACGGACGCGTGGCCATCCGGGTAAACCCTGACCGTCCCGAAACGCGTAGGCGCTTTAGCATGGCCCACGAGGTGAGCCACACCTTCTTCCCGCACTATCAATCGAAGATTTGGTGTCGGACTGACGCGCGTTTTCGGAGGAGGCAAAACCCTGACGACTTATTGGAGATGTTGTGCGATATCGGCGCGTCAGAAATCGTGATGCCGCTCCCGTGGTTCGTCAGCGACGCAAGTACTGTTGCAACGGGCGATGATCTTGTAGAACTCGCCAGAAAGTATGCGGCGTCTCGTGAAGCCACTCTGCGACGGTATGCCGAGACGAGCGACCGGACCGTCACTGCTGTGTTCTTCTCGTGGCGCTTGAAACCAGTCGAAACCCGACGATTGCGAAGCCCCGACCAGCAGCGCCTATTCGACATGCCGGACGAAGAGCCGCCAGAAAGGAAGTTACGCCTCGACTACTCCATCCCCAGCGCTGCAGCCATCGAAGCCAAGTATTACCTCCCACCACACAAGTCCGTCGAGAGCGAAGGACCACTCTATCTCGCTGCCGCCGGAACACCAGCGCAAGGAGCTTGCCAACTTGACCTCGGACCAGCGGCCGGTATGTACAACGTGATCGCTGTACCGGTATGGACGCGAGACGAAGATCTCGGCCCCGCAGGCGAGAACGCGGTCGGCGCGATCATCGAGCCCATCGAGATAGCAAGCTACAAACGCCGGCCAACCACTCCCCGACACCCCCTGTTCTCCTGAAGGCAGGTTTTTGATCTGCACCCCAAGAGTGAGCCACACACATGGAATTTGCCATCAGGAATTCGCGATCAGGCAC
>JAHCHD010000162.1 GCA_026129915.1 Bryobacterales bacterium | reverse complement strand
ACGCGTGCGTTCGTAATTGGCGACCGCGTGAAGGTGGGTGAAACCACCGGGGATGTGGTGGAGCGAACGCTGCTTGTGACGCGTTTGCGTACGACCAAGAACGTGGACGTCTCGGTTCCCAACTCCATGCTGCTTTCCAACCAGATCATCAACTACAGCGCCGTCGCACGGGAAAAGGGTCTTATTCTGCACACCACGGTGACCATTGGCTACGACGTGCCGTGGCGCACCGTTCATAGCCTGCTGATTGGTGCAGCGCTCGACACGCGCGACATTCTGGAGAATCCCAAGCCCTTCGTGCTGCAGACCAGCCTGGATGACTTCTATGTTTCCTACGAGCTGAACGCTTACACCCATAACTCAAAGCGGATCGCGGCGATCTATTCCGACATGCATGCGAACATCCAGGACAAGTTCAATGAGGGGGGGGTAGAAATCATGTCGCCGCACTACCGCGCCGCGCGTGACGGGAACCTCACCACGATTCCCGCCCAGTATCTACCGGAGGATTACCGCACCCCCCGCTTTCCGGTGGAATCGCACCCTCCCCAGGAGTAGCCTCCCGTGCGTGGTCGAGGCACCTCGCGTATCATGATTTCTTACACTTTCATCATGCAAATTAACGTACTACTTGCGCTTTTGCTTGGATTCTGTGCCAGCATCCCGGTGTTTGCCCAGCCTTACCAGGTGGGCCGCTTCCCGATGCACGTGGGGCGCACGTGCAGCGCCGCCGATGGCCTGCCGGAGGGAGCCGCGCTGGGCATCGGGCTAAGCCCGGATGGCATCCTGCTTGCGCACTTCGCTGAGGGCACATATGCGTTTGAGCGCGTCCGCTGGGTGAGGCAGCCGGTTACGCCTCCCGTGGAGTACGCCCTGGCCCGTGACGCGCGCCCGATCTCGGCCCACGCGCTGGCAACGATTCCCGTAGAGCCGGTGACGGTGCATGCGCAGGACGCGGTGGGCGGCATCTGGGTGGGAACCCCACAGGGCGCGGCCTACTACGTGAACGGCGAGTGGCGCTACCGGCAAGGGCGGCGCTGGCTTCCGCATGACCAGGTGCTTGACCTTCGGGTTGACAGGGACGGCCATGCACTCTTCCTGACACCCGACGGCCTGGGCTTGATTGAGCGCCGGGTGACAAGCCTTGCCGAGAAGGCAGCCTTCTACGAAGAAGAGATCGACAAGCGCCATCGGCGTACGGAGTACGAGTACGTGCTGGAAGTGAGTCTCAAGCAACCCGGCGACGTCTCAGCCTGGGAGCAGCACGATAGCGACAACGACGGCCTTTGGACTGGCATGTACGGCGCCGCGCAGTGCTTTGCCTATGGAGCGACAAAGAACACGAAAGCCAAGGAACGCGCCACCAAGGCACTGCGGGCACTGGGTTTCCTGAGCGAAGTAACGCAAGGTGGCAGCCACCCCGCACCACCTGGCTTTCCCGCACGCAGCATTCTGCCATCCGAGGGCCGCGACCCCAACATGGGTGACTCACCGGAACGGGACCGCCGCACCCGCGCGGAGCGTGACGGCAAGTGGAAACTGCTGACGCCACGCTGGCCGAAGAGCGCGGACGGGAAGTGGTATTGGAAGACCGACACCAGCAGCGACGAACTCGATGGTCACTATTTCCTGTACGGCCTCTACTACGACCTTGTGGCCGAAACCGACGCCGAGCGCGAGGAAGTGCGCAGGATCGTACGCCGCGTGACTGACCATCTGCTTGCCAACGACTATGCCCTGGTGGACCACGATGGCACAAAGACCAGGTGGGGCGTCTTTGGGCCGAACGACATCAACCTCGACCCCTCCTGGTGGGTGGAACGCGGGCTGAACTCGCTATCGATGCTCACGTATTTGCGAGTTGCGCAGCACATCACCGGCGATGCCCGGTACGGCGCGGCCGCGGATACGCTCATCGAAAAGCACGGCTACAACAACAACCTGATGTTCCCCAAGAACACCCCTGGGGTAGGGGGGGGAATCAAAGTGACGACGAGATGGCCTTCATGAACTACTACCATCTCGTGAAGTACGAGCGGAAGCCTGCCTACAAGGCTATGTACGCACTTTCGCTCGCCAGCTATTGGGAATTGGAGAAGCCCGAGCGTAACCCATTCTTTGACTTTGTGGCAGCCAGCCAGTTGAAGGGCATGCGGTACAAGGACTCGCACGATACCTTCGAACTCAGTCCCGCACCAGGCTGGGCGAACGAGGCCATTGAGAGCTTACGCCGGTTTCCGCTAAACCTCGTCGAGTGGCCCATGCGAAACAGCCACCGCCGCGACCTGAAGCCGCTTCCGGCCTACATCCGGCCCGATCGCGACCCAGGCACTCTGTTTCTGCGGCACGATGGCAAGGTGATTCCGGTGGATGAACGCAACGTCTTCCACTGGAACCTTGACCCTTACCGAGTGGACTCCGCCGGCCAGGGACGGCGTCTGGCTGACGGAACCTCGTTCCTGCTGCCCTACTACATGGGGCTGTACGAGGGGGTGCTGCAGGACTAGCGCACCTTCACTGTGCGCAGCATGTTCTTGAAAGTGGGCTCAAAGCGGTTGTAGTCGCGTTCCGGCGCCACAAAGATGGCCGTCACCACATCGTTGGCGGAGCGCTCGATGACCGCCATCACCACAATCTCGGTGACGTTCTGATAAGGTCCGGGGCCAGAGAGCATGTAGAGCATGGCTCGCTTGCCATCCACCATGATGCGCATGGGCTCCTCGGTCGTCTGGAGTCCGGGGTTGTTTCGGACTACCTCCTGCGCAATGGCCGCTGCCGTTTCTTCCAGGCGTCCGGTACCGTTACTGGCGCGCAAGTCAAACATGGCGCCATACCCCAAGGCTCCGCCACCGTTCGGAAGCTGTACCTGGCCGTAGGACGGCGCAATGGTGACTGCCTCGCCCTGCTGGGCGCGGGAAACCTGCCAGTTGTCGGGGTGGGTGGCCTCAAAGCTGGTGGAGGAGTGAGTCCGGGTGCGGCTGGACGGCGCTTCAATGCTGGATGCTGCGGGGATGGGCACTTGGGCCGCACCCTGCCCGCCCTGGCCAGGCTTGGCAGCGGCTGGCGGCGGGGGCAATTTGCCCGCCATGGCCTTCATCCGCGCGAACTGTTTGCTGTCGCGGTTATATTCGCGGCGGTCGAAGGTAAGGATTTCCTTTTGCACCGTCTCCACACGATTGCCGGGGTTAGGATGGCTGGAAAACCAGTTGGCCACTCCGCTGCGGTTCCCCGCCAGCGCTTCCAGCTTCTCGAAGAAATTGGCCATTTCCAGAGGGTTGTACCCGGCACGGTGCATCAGAAGAGCTCCCAGTTGGTCGCTCTGTGTTTCCGCGCCCCGCGAGTACTTCATCAGTACGCCATTCAGCCCCAGGCCCACGCCGAGCTGGCTAAGCTGCCCCAGAATGCCGCGATCGCCCACGGCCATCGCGCCGATCATTGCTGGAATGGTGAACAGGTTAGCCCGAGAAACCTGATTGGTACCGTGGCGCAGCGCAACGTGGCCGATCTCGTGTGCCAGCACTCCCACCACCTGTCCCTCGTTGTCGGCATGGCTCAACAGGCCAGTGTTCATATAAACCGGCCCGCCAGGAAGCGCGAACGCATTGATGTTGGGGTCGTTCACCCACTTAAATGTGTAGGGGTAGTCGCCCGCCTCCGGCTGGCTGATCAACGGCTTCGCCAGTTCCGCCAACCAGCGTTCCATCTCCGGGTTGTTCAGTACGGGCACCTCGCGCTCAATCTGAGCGGCAGCCTCCTTGCCCAACTGGATGTCCTGGTCTTTGCTGAAGAAGTTAAAGCCCGGCTTCAGCGTCTTGGTTTGGGCCACAACGGCCAACGGCTGCAGCAGAATCGCCGCCGCCAGCATCCCAATGAAAGCGATCCGTTGAAACATTTTGGAGTCCTCGTTCTGATTCCGCGGTTGCCCGGTACGCATGTGGCCGGGCGGCCAGTCATCAACAAGATGGATTTGCCGCCCTCGCCGTTTCGCTGAGGCTGGGCAGCAGACGAGGGCCGTGCGTCCAGGATAGCCCTCAAAGGACTTCGGTGCAAGATGCCCCGTGCGCGGAACGATTAGAATGCAAACGGCTGATTGCGGCACGCGAGGCTGGGAAGATGGAAAACAGGAAGCAACCGATGACTGTCGTACCCGCAGCAGGAGGTGGATACATGAACCCATCAGAATGGCTGGCTCGCCCACTTCGCCAGAAAGCAACGCCTGGCCTCTGGCTGGCCGCGATTGTGTTGTTCACCGCAGGTTGCGCCACCCCGCCACCGGCCGAGAAATCGGCTTCCGCGGGCCCCGTTGCTCCGGTGGAAACCCAATCAGACAAGGTGCCCAGCCCAGATACGGGCACACTCGCGTATGGCCCTGAGTTCTGGCAGGGATGGGGCGACGGGCAGGCTGAACTGGCGGGCTATTCCTTGCGCACACCACGCTATGGAAGCGTTCGCGAGGGAACGGCTGTAGCTATCTTCGTCACGGAGCACTTTTCCAACGAGGCACGGGTGAAGGCAGACCCCGGCAAGCACGCGAAGACGGACGAGTTCCCGGTGATGAAGCTGAACCTGATGGAGGACTTCCCCACGGGCATCTACGATTACAACGTGATGACCAGTGTATTCGTTGCCCTGCAAGCAGTGAACGGCCGGCCGGCCGGCCGGGCCACCAAGATTTCATTCAGCGCCCAGGAATGGTGCGGGCATGTGTATCACCAACTGCTCTTTGACCAGCAGCGCATCCGCTCCACGCTGCACAGCTACTTCGATGGTGAGGGCGATGAGGAGCGCGACCTGCCAGCTCCGCGCGAAGGAATCAGTGAAGATGAGTTGCTATTCTGGGCACGCGGGATGGCGGAGCCAAAACTGCAGCCGGGCCAATCCCGCAGTCTGCCGCTGCTACCGTCGCTGAAGCGCGCCCGATTCGCACACCAGCCTTTGGGATGGCGGGAGGTCCGCCTCAGCCGGGCAGTCGCCCGCGCAACGGTGGAAGTGCCGGCCGGAAGCTTTGAAGCAGACGTGTTCACTGCGGAGCTTCCCGGAGGTCCCACCCGCACCTTCTATGTGGAAACCGCGATGCCGCACCGCGTGGTGAAATGGGCAACTTCAGACGGCGAGGCCGCGGAACTGCTGAACTCCGCGCGGACGAAATACTGGGAACTGAATAGCCCACAGGGCGTGGAACGGCTGCGGGAACTGGGCCTGAACCCCAGACCGCCACACACCATGTAGCTGGAACCAGAAGCGGTGGCCCAGCCAATGCCGGGTCACCGCCATTTCTTAAGATCGTCCAAGGCTATGGTTGCAATTCCGCTACCAGAGTCGCCCCACCCATCTGCGGCAAAGACGCTTCAAGCTTCACGGTCTTCCTGGCTTCCTTGGCCACCCAAAAGGTGCGCTTTTCGGGACCGCCGTCGGCGGAGGTCACTTCCACCTTGAACGCCTCGAAGCTACCCGCGGGCACGGTCACCGTTTCCGAGCCGGTCACCTTCAGTTGCAGCAGTTTCGGCTTTGAGGTTTGGATGTCGAAGTTGCGGAACGTGGTTTCGTAGCCCTCCTTGAGGGGCAGGAGGGCAATCGATTGCATCGCACCCGCCGAGTCAGCGAAAATCGCTCCCCCGGTGTCGGCGGACACCGGCCGCTGTTGGTCACCCATCGCCATTGTTCCGGTGGCTTTCCCATCGGCGTAGCTCACCTCAATCCGCACGGGACCCTGGTTCACCTGCCGCTTGATGACCGTGAGGTCCTTGCGATTCAGCACCGCCACATCCGAGAGCGGACCCATTGGGGTTTGCATGGTGTCGGTCACCATCCAGGCAGCGCCTTCCTCTTTCACTTCGGTGGCGATCTCCACCGGAAGTGTTTGCCCGCCCGCCTGAATCACCGCCTTGTAGTTACTCGTGCCCGGCGTAAGGCTTCCCAAAACGGCCGGCACACCCACCGCCGCGGCATCCACCACCGCGGCGAGTTCCACGGTCTTTGGGTCGACGGTAATCTCCTTCAGACGTGTTGCCACGTCGGTGGGCATCCCGTCCTGGTAACGCCCATCGATATGCTTTGCCAGAAACTTCTCCATTGCCGCGAACATGGCGAGGCTATTGATGGGACGGGCGAAGCCGTGGCCCTCATCTGGCGCCACGAGATACTCCACCGGCAAGCCGCGGTCCCGCACGGCAATGACAATCTGGTCGGATTCCCGCTTGTTCACACGGGGGTCGTTTGCACCCTGCACCACCAGCAGCGGCACCTTGATGCGATCGGCCGAGTTCACGGGGCTCTGCCGTTCCAGTTGCTTCTTGCCTTCCGGCGTGGAAATATCACCCATGCGGTAAGCAAAGACTTTGCGCGCGGACTCCCAGTAGGGCGGAATGGATTCAAGCAGCGTAATCAGGTTTGATGGCGCAACGATGGGCACCCCCGCAGTGTATACATCGGGTGTGAATGCAACGCCCGCCAGCGTGGCGTACCCGCCATAGGAGCCGCCCGCAATGGCCACACGCTTGGGGTTCACGGTGCCTTCCGCCACCAGGTGCTTCACACCCCAGGTGAGGTCGTCCTGCATCTTCTGTCCCCACTCGTTGTTGCCGGCGTTCAGGAACTTCTTCCCGTATCCTGTAGAGCCGCGGAAGTTCGGCTGCAACACCGCGTAGCCCCGGTTGGCAAGGAACTGCGGAAGTCCGCTGTAGCCCCAGCCATCTCGCGCCCATGGCCCCCCATGCGGCAGCACCACCAGGGGCAGGTCCTTTTCCGGCAGCCCCTTCGGCAGCGTCAAATAAGCCGGAATCTCAAGGCCATCCGATGACGGGTAACGGATCGCCTTCATTGGCGACAAGGGCTCGCGGGGCAATTTCTCGCGTACTTTGTACTGGAGGGCAATCGTTCGTTTGTTGCGATCGAAGAGGTAGGTTTCACCGGGCTCTACGTCGCTGTTGGCTGAGATGAGGAAGAGGGTTTCGTCAGCCGTGCGCGAGACAATGTTGATCTCCCGGTTCGGCAGCTTGCCCTGCAGCCACTGGTAGTCGCCCTCAAACTGCTTATCCCTCCAATAGCGCCGCACCCGGTCGTCCTGATACGTGGTGGCGACCAATTCTTCTGATTTCTCAGAGAAAACGGCCGAGCCAAAGTCAACGCGCTTGAGGGGATCCGCTTCCACCAGGTTTGTCTGACCCGTCGCAGGATCCATCAACAAAAGACTGGTGAGGTCGACGCCGGTCTCCTGCGGTTCGACTCCAGGTACACCTGCTTGTTGTCTTTGTCGAACCGGAACAGGGCCGCAGCTTTCCAACACGTCGCAGGAGTAGATCTTCACGAGTTTGTCAGGGTCGACGCGCAGAATCTCCGTATCGCCACTTTCGGCGGCGCGAGTCGCCAGTCGCAGCACGCCCTTATTGTCGAAGACCCAGGCGGTTGCACGGTCTTCGTTCTTGCGGAGCAGTGTCTTTTCTCCCGAGGAGATCTTCAGCTTGTAGAGGTCGTGCCATGCCTTATCCCTGTCGTTGAGGCCTACATAGGCGACGTCGGGGTCGTTCTTCGGCACAGAGTAGATGAAGGCGCGCACGCCTTTGGCATCGGTGAGATTGCGGGCCTTGGGCACATCTGCACCCTCTGCCGGGCGTTCAGCCGGGTTTACCGCATAGATGTTGAAGTTTTCATCGCCGCCGTCGTCCTGAACGTAGAGAACGAATTTGCTGTCACGGCTCCAGAAGTAACCTTGAATGGGCCGTTTGGTTTCTTCTGTAATCGGCTTGGCGGCGGAGAAGGGTTCACTGGTTTTCTTCACCCAGATGTTGCGAGTCCCTTTATGGGGTTTCAGAAAGGAGATGAACTGGCCGTCCGGCGACAGTTGCGCCCCGCCAATCTCGATCTCCCCAAAGAAGAGGTCACGGTCTACAAGCGGCGGCATCTGGGCCGCAAGCATACCTGCCAGCGCCCACGTCGCGCACAGAAACAACACCAGTCTGCGCATTGATAACTCCTCGTTAAAGTCCGGCGGCCGGGCGCCGCCTTATACCTGTTCTAACGCTATTAGATACGCGGAGTTCGCAAGATTCTTGCATTTGCCCGTAAATTTCTCTGCGAAGCCCCATGGCGATAAGATGGCCGGGTACGTTTCAGGCGCAGGAGAACCACGAATGAACAGCGAAATGAGAGCCCGTATCAGCCGACGCCGCTGGCTTGCGGCGGCAGTTGCCGGCGCCGGGGCGGCCCAAGCCGCTAGCGCCCAGCAGCCGTGTGCGGCAGTGGGCCCCACGGATTCTTTTTCCGGCGGCATTGGCCGCACGGCAGCCGATTCCCGCCCTGCCCCGCTGACAGTAGCTCAAGCCAAACCCGGCAGCCCCAACATCGTTTACATTCTGCTGGACGACACCGGCTTCGCGGACCTTCATTGCTACGGATCGGAAGCAGCGACGCCGCATATAGATGCCCTTGCCGCGCAGGGCTTGCTGTACAACAATTTCCATTCGAAGGCGATCTGTTCGCCTACTCGCGCGTCGCTGCTCACCGGACGCAATACGCACACTGTGGGGATGCGGCAATTGGCCGACGAGGACCGCGGCTACCCACACTCGCGTGGCCGGATTACGCCCGCTGCCGCCACCGTGGCGCAAATCCTGCAAACCAACGGTTACAGCACCTACGGCGTGGGGAAATGGCATCTGGTGCCGCGCGCGGACATGGGCTCCGGCGGCTCCCGTGAGCACTGGCCCCTCCAGAAGGGCTTCGACCGCTGGTATGGATTCCTCTCCGGCTGGACTGACCAATACAAGCCAGATCTGTTTGAGGACAACCGCACCATCGCCACGCCGAACCGGGAGGGGTATCACTTCTCCGAGGACATCATTGACCAGTCATTGCGCATGATTGGCGAGCATGTGGAGGCGGCTCCCGCGAAGCCCTTCTTCCAGTACGTAGCATTCGGCGCCACCCATTCGCCGGTACAGGTGCCCAAACGCTATATCGACAAGTACGTTGCCACGTACGAGAAGGGCTGGGACGCGATTCGTGAGGAGCGCTACCGGCGTCAGCTCGAACTGGCCGTTATTCCCGCGAACACCAAACTACCACCTCGCAATTCTGGAGACCCGGCATGGAGTTCGCTAAGCGTGGAGGACAAAGCCGTGTTCACCCGCTTCATGGCAGCATACGCCGGCTTCATGGAACACACCGACGAGCAGATCGGCCGCCTCGTAAGTTTCCTGAAACAGAAGAATCTGTTCGAGAACACGGTGATCTTCCTGATGTCAGACAACGGCGGTGCGCCGGAAGCGGGGAACAAGGGCGGTTTCTTGCGGCCATACGGTGATACCACCACCCTGAAGGAAATGTACGACCGCCTCGGAGAGCTAGGCTTGCCAGGAACTCAGCCCATGTATCAGCGGGCTTGGGCGGCGGCATCGGTTGCGCCTTTCAAGTATTACAAGCTCTGGCCCCACCGGGGCGGCGTGCAAACCCCCTGCATCGTCTCCTGGCCCAAGGGCATTCAGAAGCCCGGACTGCGAAAGCAGTTCATCGACGTGATCGACATCACGCCCACCGTACTGGACCTTGCAGGCATTGAGGCGCCATCGAGTTTTCGGGGCGTGTGCCAGATTCCCGTAGAGGGCAAGAGCATTCGGGGCACATTCAACAACCCAGACAGCCCGGACCCGCGCGACACTCAGTACTTTGAACTCTGGGGAAGCCGTTCCATCTATCACAAAGGTTGGAAGGCCATTGGCATTCACCGCCCCGGCACCAGCTTCGATGACGACCGCTGGGAGTTGTATCACGTCATCGAGGACTTCTCAGAATCCGCAGACCTGGGCTCAGCATCCCGACCGGCTGGAGGCACTGAAGAAACTGTGGTGGGAGGAGGCGGCGCGCAATGGGGCGCTCCCGCTTCTTGAGGCGATTCAGGGGCGCAGCGGCACATACAATCAGGCGCTGGAGCCGTAGAGTGGGCACTTGTTTGAAGGTGGTCCAGAGGGGCATTCCCACTGGATCAACCGAATGGTCCATTCTGGTGCTCTTCCGCGCGTGTCTGCGAGACGCCATTGCTGCTACGGCAGCAATGGACCCAGACAACCGGAGGAGAGTTCAATGCCCCATCCGCCCTTTGTTACTGTGCTGTACAACAGTTTGGGCTGGCAGCAACAGTTAGGCTCCGCCATGGCGGCGGGAAACCTTTTACAGGTCCGCATCAAGGGTTCCATGGCATCGCAGGTCTGCGCAAAGATCGAGGACTTCACGGTGAAGAAGCTGCCGGCGCCTCCTGGCGCGCCTGTGCCCGTACCGTTTCCAAAGCTGCATGTCTCCGCGTTTCTGGTGAGCATGCCCGTCCTGGCGAGCTTGGTGCTGCAAGCGCTCACCGTCCGCGGCTATCACATTGTCACGGCTACCTTCGATGCCAAAGGCGCAGGTAAGAGCAATGACGAACTGGTGCTGCACCTGTTGTAAGTGCTTCTTTGGGAAGGCAGCTCTGCGCCAGCCTGAGGTCCGTTTGCCATTCCCATTGCGCGTGACTTGCAGAGACCATGTTCACCGGAATTCACGGATGCTCCCCACCAAACCACTACTTTGCGTGCTCCTGATGCTGCTGGCGGCATTGCACTCCACGGGAGGTCAGGCGCCCGCAGTCAACACGGAGGAGGAGCAGCCTGCTGCCCCGGCGATTGCCAGCGAAGCCACGCCGGACCGATACCGGGACGCCGTTGCGGGATTTTCCCTGCGCCTGGCTGGGGGCTTCCGCTTTCTGGCACGCCAGGATTCACTGGTTCTGTTTGGATCGAACGACACGCCGGGTGTGGTGTTTGTGGAGACGGGCGAGACGTTCACGGAAGCGGAGCTAGCCGAGGCCACCCGAGCCGGCTATCAGGACGAGGGGGTAATGCTGCTTCCCGATGGCGCCGCGGTGCGATTGAACCTCACTCTCGGTGTGGGAGTAGCGTT
>JAHCHD010000161.1 GCA_026129915.1 Bryobacterales bacterium | reverse complement strand
ATGCTGGTGTCAACGATGTACAACCTGCAGTCACCCTCCAATAAGTTCATTGTTTCGGCCAGCACGAAACGAGTGGTTTCCGGGGGTGGGGGCATTTCGGCGGGTGGCGTGGTGGTGTTCATCACGGGCATCTACCATCCGAAGGACCTGAATCAGATTGAGTTTGGAGGGTTTGACTGGAACCTGGCGATCGGGGGCAAGTGGGGCTCCTTCGCGAAATGGGCATCCAAAGCGCCCCAACTGGCGCAACTTGTGCAGGCTGCGAAGATGACCAAATTTGCGAACGCCACTACGGTGAACGCCACAGCTTCTTTGATGAAGAGCGGAGCCGCATCCCATGGGCTCTTCGTGGACGACCCCAACCCATCCATGCTGAGCATGGATATTCCCATTGGCGGGGTAGGGCTGGAAGCATCCATCTACTACGGCATCACCAAGTTTCAGATTTCCAACTTGCAGCTGGACGATTAGAACATACGGTCCCCTGCAGGGCCGAGGGAGTTCCGCGGCCCACAAAGGATCACGGCAGGGTTCCGCGGGGTGCCCGTTTCACGCCGTCGCTATACTGGAAGCAAGGGCACTTTCCGGGTATCGCACTTGCAGCAGAACATCGTCCTCCGCGGCGCGCGGCTTCACAACCTAAAGAACATCAGTCTTGAGATTCCCCACAACCAGATCACCGTGGTGACAGGTGTGTCCGGTTCCGGCAAGTCCTCGCTGGTCTTCGACACCATCTATGCGGAAGGCCAGCGGCGCTACGTAGAGTCGCTTTCCGCGTATGCCCGGCAGTTCCTCGAACGCATGGAACGTCCGGAAGTGGAAGAGATCGACGGCATCGCCCCGCCCATCGCCATCCGCCAGAAGAACCAGACGCGTAACCCACGCTCGACGGTGGGAACCTCGACGGAGGTTTATGATTTCGTCCGTCTGCTTTACGCTCGCGTCGGACGCACGTACTGCCCGGAATGCGGCAGCCAGGTGAAACGAGACACGGTGGACGTAGTGGCTGACCGCATGCTTGCCGAACCCGAACGCAGCCGTTGGCTCTTGCTGTTTCTGGTGCGAATAGCCGGTGAAAGCAACGCCGAGCGCCTCCGCGACAAGCTCTTCGATCTGCGCAAGCGCGGATTCACGCGGCTTTACCAGGAGGGTGAGACTTTTGAGTTCTCCACGCCCGAATCCCTGATGGGCATCGACTTCGGCAAGCCGCTTTTCGTTCTGGTGGACCGCCTCAGCATTAGCGAAAGTGACCGCGCACGTATCGTGGATGGCACGGAAATCGCCTACCGCGAAACCGGCGAGGTGATCTTTGAGGAGGCCCAGCGTGCCGCCTCGAACGCCAAGAACGGCTCCCCGGCGGAACCCCGCAGGTTGCGCTTCAGCGAGAAGTTCTCCTGCAAGCACTGCAGCACGGCCATCGAGTTTGTTGAGCCTGAACCGCGTCTGTTCAGCTTCAACAATCCGTTCGGCGCTTGCCCCCGCTGCCAGGGTTTCGGCAATGTGATGGATTATGACCCCAGCCTGATTGTTCCCGACGATTCGCTCACCTTGCTACAGGGCGCGGTGCATCCATGGAACCGTCCTCAGCACCGCTGGTGGTTTACGGAGCTCAAACGCCTCGGCAAAGGCAAGGTGCGTTTCGATGTTCCCTTTGCGCAACTCTCGCGCGACGAAAAGGATTTTGTAATGAAGGGTAGCCGCGACTTCGGCGGTGTCCGTGGCTTCTTCGAAGAAGTGGAAGCAAAGAAATACAAGGTCCATGTCCGCGTATTTCTCAGCATGTACCGCGGCCAATCCCCCTGCCCCGATTGCGGAGGCTCCCGGCTGCGCGCCGAGGCGCTCTACGTCAGGGTAAACGGCAAGAACATCGGCGAACTGGTGCAGCTGAACATCCGCGAAGCGCTCGACTTCTTCGAGGACCTCACCCTGACCCCGGAAGAAGCGGGTATCGCCACGCGCATCCTGGTGGAGATTCGCCAGCGCCTGCGCTTCCTGAACGACGTGGGGCTCGAGTATCTTACGCTTGACCGCCTGTCGATGACGCTCTCGGGCGGCGAGGCGCAACGCATCCAGTTGGCCACCTGCCTCGGTTCCCGGCTCGTGGGCGCTTGCTACATCCTTGATGAGCCTTCCATCGGGCTGCACACGCGGGATACCATGCGTCTGATTCACATCCTGAAGGACCTTCGTGATCTCGGCAACACGGTGCTTGTGGTGGAACACGATAGCGAGGTGATGCGGGCCGCTGACTATATCGTGGATATGGGCCCGGGCGCGGGCGAGCACGGTGGCGAAGTGGTGTTCGCCGGGCCTTCGCGCACGCTCTTCGAGGACGGGAATGTGTCGCTCACCGCACGCTATCTGCGGGGCGACCTGAAGGCTACCCGCTTTGGCGCATCCACTAAGGCTGTATCGGCAAAGGCCGCGGCGCGGAAAACCAAGGCTCCCCGCACCGGCATGCTGCGTTTTCTGGGTGCGCGGAAGTTTAACCTCAAGAACATCGACGTGGAGATTCCGCTGGGCAAGCTGGTGGTGCTTACCGGCGTCTCGGGTTCGGGGAAGTCCACGCTGATGCACGAGGTGATCTTCGAGAGCTTGCGCGCGCTGGGTGTGGGCGACCGTTTGCCCGCCAGGAAGGCTGAGGCCGGTGAGGAGCAACCCGAGAACAGCTTCCGTAGCTGGTGCCGCGCGGTGGAAGGCATTGGCGCACTCGACGATGTGATCCTGGTGGACCAGTCGCCCATCGGGCGTACTCCGCGTTCCAACCCGGTGACCTACATCAAGGCTTTCGATATCATCCGGGACCTGTTCGCCTCCACGGCTGAGGCGAAGAAGCGCCACTATTCCGGTGGGTATTTCTCGTTCAACGTGCCGGGCGGACGCTGCGAAGTCTGCCAGGGCGATGGCACCGTTACCGTGGAAATGCAATTCCTCGCCGACGTGGAACTCACCTGCGAGGAATGTCATGGCACCCGCTACAAGCGCTCACTGCTCGAAGTCCTTTACAACGGGCTGAACATTCACCAGGTGCTAGGGCTGACGGTGGATGAGGCAATGGTGTTCTTTTCGGAATCGCCCCGGCTTGTGAATAAGCTCCGCGTCCTGCAGGAAGTGGGCCTGGGTTACTTGCGTCTCGGCCAGTCCGCCACCACGCTCTCAGGCGGTGAGGCGCAGCGCATCAAACTGGCCGCGCACATGGCGCAGGCCTCTTGCGAACGCACGCTGTTCCTGTTTGACGAGCCTACCACCGGATTGCACTTTGACGACATCGCCAAGTTGCTGGCTGCCTTCGACCGTCTGATTGACAATGGCGGCAGCATCCTGGTGATTGAACACAACCTGGATGTGGTCCGCAACGCTGACTGGCTGGTGGACCTTGGGCCTGAAGGCGGTGCGGGCGGAGGCCATGTGGTAGCAGTAGGCACCCCCGCCGACATTGCCGCCTGCGAAGCTTCGTATACCGGACGCTTCCTGAAACCCCTGCTGTAGCCCCTCGCGTCCCAGACCTATGGGCTGACTATGCCCTCGGAGCCTGATAGAACAGTAGGTATCATGCGCCTTTTCCCACATCGCGGCGTCTGGATGGTGTTCGCGCTGCTGCCGCACTTGCTGCTAGCGCAAGAAGCGCGTCCGCCAGTAATCGACCAGAACCGTTCCGGTGCGCCGCAAACTGCACGCAAGGCCCAGCCGCCTGATCACACTTCGGCCGCGACGGAAGCCTACGAAAAAGGGATGGCCGCGCTCGAAGCCGGGAAGTTTGACGATGCCGCGCAACATCTGAGTAAGGCCGTGGAACTTGTTCCCGAAGATGTGGCCAGCCGCTTCTATCTGGCACAGGCGCTCGCGCAGGGGGGCAGGGAAGAGGAAGCCGCGGTGCAGTACGACCGCCTAACGGAACTGCAGCCGGGTTTGCCAGAAATTCGGCTCAACTACGCTCAGGTGCTCACCACCCTGGAACGCCACGCGGAGGCAGCCGCCCAACTGGAGCAGGCTGCGAAGCTCAAGCCGGGAGACGCTAATGTGCTCTTCCAGCTTGGCTACGCGGAGTTGCGCGCAGGCGAGGCTGAGTCCGCCCGCACACACTTCGAGTCGCTGGTGAAACAGGACCCCGACGACGCTGACTATCGCTATGGTCTGGGGCAGGCTGCGTTTCTGATGAAGGACCTTGATGCCGCGGAATCAGGTTTTCGCGAAGCCGCCAAGCGTGATCCGCGCTACCAGAACGGCTTGCTGGCGCTTGCCGAAGCCTGGCAGGAATCGGGCAATCTCGAGAAAGCAGCGGCGCTCTTTGGTGAGTTTCCGGAAAACCCTGAGGCCACGCGCCGCGCCGGGGAACTGCTTGTGGAATTGGGCAAGAACGAGGAAGCGCTTGTTGCTTTGGAAGCCGCCGCAAGCAGCGCGCCCACCTTCGTGAACCGGCGAAACCTCGCATCAGCCTACCTGCGCGCCGGAAAATCGGAAAAGGCCCTCGCCATTCTCGAAGAGGCAGTGCAGGCAGAGCCCTCCAACGTGGAAGCGCAGCTTGCCCTCGGACGGGTGCTCCGCGATGCCCGGCGCTTTCCTCAGGCGGCCGCGCGATTTCAGGCCGCGCTTCGGCTGGATGCCTCAAACGTCAGCGCATGGAATGAATTCGCCGGTGTGGCGATGCTTGCAGGTGAATACCAGGCAGCAATCGACGCGATCGCCCAAATCGAGAAACACGGTGAGCTCGCCGCCGGTCATCACTACTTAAGGGCAATCATCCTTGACCGATTCCAGAATGACGACCTCGCTCTAAACGAATATGAATTGTTTCTCTCGAAGAGCGGTGGCCAAAATGAAGATGAGGAATTCAAAGCACGTCAGCGCGTGCGTATGCTGAAGAACAAGAAGAGGCGATAGACGTAATTGGCGCCGCTGCCCTGTGGCGGCGCATCCAAGGAAATGGACATGAAGCGGACTTTAGCCATTCTGCTGATCCTTGCCGGTTTCGGCACCGCACTCGTGCGCGCGGACGGCTGGCAAAGCGAGCGCAACTTCTACAAGCGTGTAGAAAAGGGCCTGGAAGTGGCGGAACAGCAGTTTGACGAGGCCCGCAAGATCTACCGCCAGGGCGACCCGTACGAGGCGCAAGCCCAGCTTGAGGTTGCCCTCGATACCGCTATGGAGGCCTACCAGATGATAGTGGATAGCGGCGAGGACATGCGGCGTCGCGCTTCCCGCTTCAAGAAGATCGAAATCCAGATGCGTGGCTTTCTGCGTAAGCTGGAGGACTACAACGCGCAGGTGGACCTGCTCGACCGCGGCCCCGTGCATCGAACCTGGCAGACGGTGAGCCTCATGCAGGACAATCTGCTGAAGAGCATGTTTCAGGGCGGTCCCCTTCCCCCTGTAGAGAAAGTGAAGTAAGTGGCCTCGGAGGTGCGTGTGTCCGCTCCAACTTATCGTTCTGCTCGTGCTGCCCGATTCCGGACGGGCCTCGGTTTCCTGTTCCTGCTGGCAATCACCCTCCTCGCCGCCGCGCTTGCCTCCGCCCAGAAGCGCGACTTCCTTACTACCGATGAAGTGGAACAGGTGCGCCAGTTCCAGGAGCCTAATGAGCGCCTGATGCTCTACAACCGCTTCGCCGCCAGCCGCGTGGGCCAGATTCAGGACCTCCTGAAGAAAGAGACGGCCGGCCGATCCCTGCTGATCCACGATCTGCTTGAAGATCTTGTGGATATCATCGACACCATTGATGTGGTTGCTGACGACGCACTCAAGAATGGCTTCGATATCTCCGAGGGTATGCAGGACGTTGTGAAACAGCACCAGTTGATCGCCAAGACCCTGCAGGACGTGGACGCGATGGACCTTAAAGACCGCAGCCGCTACCAGTTCCAGTTGCAGATGGCGCTCGACACAGTGGAGGACGCCATCGAACTCGCCCAGGAAGACCTCGCTAAACGCAAAGGCGATGTGGTGGCCAAAGAGAAGAAGGAACAAGTGGAGCGCGAAGCCATGCGCACACCCACTGAGGTGGAGGAGCGCAAAGTACAGGCGGCGAAGCAGGAAGAGATCGACAAAAAGACCGGACGCACCCGAAAGCCCCCGTCGCTCTACAAGCCCGGTGAGAAGCCAGGAGAGCCTGTCGCCGGCGCACCCAAACCCTAAGCTAATGGCTGCCGAAGTTGCAGCGCGCGGGCAATCCGCTGGCGCCAGTTGCTACTGGGCGCAGTACCGCGGCATGCCCGCCGCTCGCAGGCAGATCCAAACGAAGCGGCCCGCGGCCCTCCAGCAAGCAACTCCAGACGGCGACGTTTGTTCTTGAGGATCGTTCCGCTGTCTCGTTGTGGGGCGCGGGTTCTTCGTACAGGTCCATTACGTATCGCCTTCCGGAATCCAGAAACTGCAGCGGTACTTCGAGCGTGCGAGCCTGCGTGTTGTTTGCGGTGGCAAGCCACCAGGTGTCTCCGTGGCGCCGGGCGATGCTGATGTATTGCCCTATTTCGCCGAGAAGCACCCGGCTCTCGTTCCACACGGTGGGCAATTGCTCAAAGAACCGCATCTCGGGCTCTCCCTGATAGTCGCCAGGTTTGTCGTACCAGAACACGAACTGCCATGGGCTGTACATGATTACAGCCAGCGCCAGCTGGTGCGGATGGGTGGTCTTGATGCGCGGCGTGTAGTAACAGATGGTGTAGTCGCCCGCCCCTGCCAGCCCTCGCGTGAACGGCAGCGTGACGTTGTGCGTAGCGTCAGGCATGGCTTCATTGCCCAGAATTCCCTCCTGTGTCATCAGATTGGGCCAGGTGCGGCTCAGCCCGGTGGGCCTGTATTCGTCGTGGATATCCACCATCAGTTCGTGTGCTGCCGCCTTGCGAACTGCGTCGTGCAGCCAGCGGCTCCACTCCTGGCTTCCCACATTCACAAAGCCATACTTCAGCCCCGCCACGCCCCAGCTTTTATACAGCGGCAAAAGCTCATCGAGTTGCTTCTCCAGGTGGCGCCGGTTTACATACAGAATCACGCCAACGCCCTTCTGCGCCGCGTAGCCGATCACTTCCGGCAAGTTCAACCCGCTCCAGTTGGGAACTTTGCTGGTGCGGTCAGGGTCTGGCGTTACCGTACGCGCGTCCTGCGCCTCGTCGTACTCGTGGCCGTACCAGCCAGCGTCGTACTCAATGAACTGGATATTGTGGGCCACCGCGAAGTCCACCAGCGCCTTGCCCCCGCTGGTGGAGAGCGTCACTTCCCGCATTACCTTGCCTGGCCGAATCCACCTGCTGTCCGCGATCTTCGACGGTTCATTCAGCGTCAGCAGCAGGCCGTTGCGCTCAAGCAGTTGTCCGGGACCATCGCCCAGCAACAGCACGCGCCAGGGCGCTGCATAGGGCGCGTCGATTGCCACGGGAGAGTCCAGAATCGACCGCAGCACAGGCTGTCGTTCGCCATCATCACGCACCGCGCCAACCTTCATGCGTGCGAAGTCGTCCATGCCCGCTTCGGCCAATGCGCCGAAGCTCCCGTCGGGAAACTCGATAGTCAGGGGCCGCTCGCAGCCGTCCTTAATTTCTGCAAGCGGGACGCGCTCGTAGGTGGCCTGCGCCCGGTAGGTGGCCCATCCCAAGCTGCCCTCGGGAAAGCGGAATGTGGTGTCCTCCGCGTCGATGCTCACCTTTGCCGCGTTCTGCGCGCCTTCCGCGCCGCGCAGGAATACATAGCGCCAGGCAACTCCTTCCTCGTAAGCCCGCAATTCCAGCGCCAGCAGGGGAGGGTCTGTTTCCTCCCCGGCGAAGTCAATGCGCAGTCCCTGGAAGGCGTCGCGGTATTGGCTTTGCTCTCCGTAAACGGGATTCCAGGTCTCATCGCGGCGCAGCCGGAGCATCCGCAATGCCCTGAGGCTCCCCGCCTCTGGCACCCCTCGCATTTGCAGCGCCAGATTCACTTCCATCCGCTGGCTGCCATCTGCAGACTGAACTACCAAAGCAGGCATACCGGCGCCCATGCTTGTGTCATTCCAGCGCGCGGAAATTGACGGACCTTTCCCAGGGGAAGCAACCACGGTGTTGGTCACCGATTCCCACGCAACGTCGGTGTCGCCCTGGATGCCGCAGCCCGTAATCGCGAGCAGCGCCAGGACACAGCAAAGGAACCGTCGATTGCCAGGGAGCCGCAAGCGTGTGGACATGGGCACAGACTATCGCGAAGCAGCCGCCGGTGCCAAACCCCCCGGGAGATCTGTACTTGTAGCCTGCTGCTACCATAGAAGTTCCGGCTGGTTCGCGCCTTGCGCCTTCCGCGCGGCTTGCCCGCCCTCCGCTCTTCCCATACCCTTATGCCCGAGAAAACTTACGATCCTCAAGAGATCGAAACCCGCTGGCAAGCCCTCTGGGCCGGCGAAGAACTCTATCGTGCGGAGCAAAGCACCGAAAAGCCGAAGTATTACGTGCTGGAAATGCTCCCCTACCCCAGTGGCACACTCCACATGGGCCATGTGCGGAACTATTCCATCGGCGACGCGCTGGCCCGCTACAAGTGGATGCGCGGTTTCAACGTCCTGCATCCCATGGGATGGGACGCCTTCGGCCTGCCTGCCGAAAACGCGGCCATCAAGAACAACCGCCACCCCAACGAGTGGACCCGCGCCAACATCGCGCACATGAAGAAGCAGCACCAGCGCTTCAACTTCAGTTACGACTGGAGCCGCGAGGTGGCAACCTGCGACCCCGAATACTACCGCTGGAACCAGTGGTTCTTCCTGCGCATGTTTGAGCGCGGCATCGCCTACCGCAACAAGGCCCTGCTCAACTGGTGCCCGCAGTGCAACACCACGCTGGCCAATGAGCAGGTGGTGAACGGTCGATGCTGGCGGCACGAAGATCAGGTGGTGGAGCAGCGCGAACTCGAACAGTGGTTTCTGCGAATCACCGATTACGCTGACGAACTGCTCTCTGATATCAGCAAGCTCGATGGCGGCTGGCCGGAGCGCGTGCTCACCATGCAGCGCAATTGGATCGGGCGCTCAGAAGGCACTGAGGTGGACTTCACTCTCGACGACCCTGCGGCTGCCGAACCTGCAAGGATCCGCGTCTTCACCACGCGCGTCGACACCATCCACGGTGCAACCTGCGTGATTCTCTCGCCTGGCCACGCTCTGGTGGCACGCCTTTGCACGGATGCGCAGCGCGCCGAAGCCAAGCGCATGGTGGACGAGTCAAAGCAGAAAGACCCCGGCGACGTGGAGAAGCAAGGCTTCTTTACCGGCCACTTCGCCAGCAATCCTTATAACGGCGAAAAGACTCCAATTTGGGTAGGCAACTTCGTGCTGATGGGCTATGGCACCGGCGCCATTATGGCCGTGCCCGCGCATGACCAGCGAGATTTTGAGTTCTGCCGGAAGTATGGCATCCCGGTGCGGCCCGTGGTGAAGCCGGTGGATGGCGACCTGGCCATGGAGGCAAGCATGGCCGAGGCGTTCGAGGACTACGGAATCGCGGCGGTGGCGGGCGAATTCTCCGGCCTCACCAGCGGCGAAGCGAAACGAAGAATGACGGAGAAGGCAGAGCGCCAAGGCTTCGGCAAGGGCGCTGTCACGTTTCGCATCAAGGATTGGGGCATCTCGCGCCAGCGCTACTGGGGAACTCCCATTCCCATCATTCGCTGCGACCATTGTGGCGTGGTGCCCGTACCGGACGATCAATTGCCGGTGCTGTTGCCGCAGGATATCAACCTCGCCGCCGTGAAGGGCAGTTCGCCCCTCGCGCAGGTGCCGGAATTCGTGAACACAACGTGTCCTAAGTGCGGCGGCCCCGCCCAGCGGGAAACCGACACGATGGACACCTTCATCGATTCGAGCTGGTATTTCTATCGCTATTGCGATGCGCGGAACCACACGGAACCTTTCGGCAAGGACATCATCGGCTATTGGTTCCCGATTGACCAGTACATCGGCGGCATCGAGCACGCCATTCTGCATCTGATCTACTCGCGCTTCTGGACCAAGGTGATGCGCGATCTTGGTCTCATTTCCTGGGACGAGCCTGTCACCAACCTGTTTACCCAGGGCATGGTGATCAAAGACGGCGCGAAGATGTCCAAGAGCAAGGGCAACGTAGTGGACCCCGATATCATCGTGGATCAGTTCGGCGCCGACACCTGCCGGATGTTCTCGCTGTTCGCCGCGCCTCCCGAAAAGGAACTCGACTGGCAGGAGAGCGGCGTCGAAGGCCAGTATCGCTTCCTGGGGCGTGTCTATCGCTATTTCACGCGGAATCTGGAGAAGGCAACCGCTTCCACCCAGGGCCTCGCCCCCACCGATGCTGACCGCAAAGCGCTGCGCAAGCTGCATCAAACCATCCGCAAGGTGACCGACGACTTCGAGACCCGCTGGCACTTCAACACTTCCATCGCCGCAATCATGGAGCTGATGAACGAACTGCAGGCGCTCGAAGCAGATCTCACCCCGGTTTCTTTAGGCGAATGTGCGCGCGCCGTTGCCCAGATGCTGGCGCCCTTCGCGCCATACCTCGCCCAGGAGCTTTGGTCTGATCTGGGTGGTGACGGCCTGGTGTTCAAGCAGGGTTGGCCAGCCTTCAGCGAGGAATTCGCGCGCGAGGACGAAATGGAGATTCCCCTCCAGGTAAACGGCAAATTGCGTTCTCGCCTCACCGTTGCCCCTGGCACCGCTCGCGATCGCCTTGAGAGCCTCGCACTTGACGATGCCAAGGTGCGTGAGTGGGTGGGCGACAAGCCCGTAGTGAAAGTAATTGTGGTTCCAGATAAACTGGTGAACATCGTTGTGCGCGGTTAGCGGCTAAAGGAGCTTTCGAGATATGGAACAGCAGGACCAGGGGCGTCGCTCGTTCTTGAAAACGGCAAGTGTGGCGGCAGCGGGAACGTTTGCCACCGGCAAGGTGCTGGGAGCAAATGATCGCATCAACGTAGCTTATGTGGGTATGGGCCGCATGGGCCGCGGCAATCTGGACGTTTCCCGGAAACACGCCCAGGTGCGTGTGGCGGCGGTTTGCG
>JAHCHD010000160.1 GCA_026129915.1 Bryobacterales bacterium | reverse complement strand
TTGGCGCTGTTGAATATCCTCATCCAGGTGACGGGATGGGTAGGGCTGCTCCGCGCCCTTCGCCACCTGGGCCTGCCTGCCGGTATCTCGCTTACACTTGCCCAGTTGGAACGCTATCGCCAGTTAATTGCCGCGGAGTGGAAGCGCACGATGCTCGCGCGCGAGGCCCGCTCTCCGGGGGGTCATCGGTTTGCCCTGGCAAGCTACTCGGGCCAGGTGGGCATGGTGTTTCTGCGCAGTTGGGAGCGCAGCGAACGCATCCATGCGGCAATGCTGGCCCGAGGATTTTCCGTAGATCATTTGGAATTTGGTGGAGCGAACGTCGTTCGTGTGCGTGTTTCCCAGCTACTCCCGCAGCCGCTTTGGCTGCCCGTGTGCGCCCTGCTCATTCGCCTTGCCTCTTTCTTCACTGGAGGATTGCATGCCCTCTAGCGCACAGCCTGACGCCCCCGCCGCTTCTATTTCTATTCACGAGCTGCACTTTGCATACGCCGACGCGCCGCCTGCTCTGCGTGGGGTATCGCTGGATGTGCGGGCCGGTGCAAAGGTGGCGCTGCTAGGCGCGTCTGGCGCGGGTAAATCCACACTACTGCTGCACGTGAACGGCGTCCACTTGCCGCAACAGGGTACCGTGCGTGTGGGAGAGGATCTGGTGGCGAAAGAGAATCTGCGTCGAATCCGCCAGAGGGTGGGCCTGGTGTTTCAGGACCCTGATGATCAGCTCTTTCACCTCACTGTGGCTGAGGACGTAGCCTTTGGCCCGCGCAATTTCGGGTTGCCCCCTGAGACTGTTGCCGAGCGCGTGCGGGAAGCCCTGGCGGCGATGCATCTGGAGGGATTCGAGGACCGCGTGAACCAGCACCTGTCATTCGGCGAGCGCCGCCGGGCGTCGCTGGCAACTGTGTTAGCAATGCGCCCCAGCGTGTTGGCTCTGGACGAGCCCTTCGCCAACCTGGATCCGAGGATGGTGCGGTCCCTCATGAGCCTTCTGGACACCTTTGCGGGCACAGTGCTGCTTGCGTCGCAGGACATTCTGCCGGCCCTGGGCTGCTGCCACGAGGCGGCGGTCCTCCAGGATGGGGTGATCATCGCGCACGCGCCCGTGCGGGATATTGCCCAGGACCGCGACCTTCTCCGTCGCTGCGGCATCGACTTCTGGTATCTGGCGGAGATCTTAGATGGGCTACGCTGACGGTAGCTACGCTGCCTTGGATGGCGTGCTCTGCAACTCCTGCACCACTTCTTGCGCGGTCTCGCGGGCAGCATCCACCGCACCAGGCTCAAAGCTAATTGCCCCCACCCGCGGGTGACCCCCGCCACCATAGCGTTCGCAAATCGTCGCCAGGTTATGCTGGATGGGCTGCTTCGCCCATGGGTTGCTTCCCACCGATACCTTGGTGCGAAGTAATGGCGTGCTTACCGAAACCGTATAGGTAGCTTCAGGAAACAGGAAGTACGGAATGAACTTGTTGTAGGCCACGATATCTTCGCCAGAAAGGTCGAAATAGGCCACGCCGCCTTCCACTCGCGCCCGCTCGCGGATGAGATCGATGCTGCGCACGTGCTTGTCGTAAAGCGGCTTGTAAAGTTCCTGGATCTCGGGCCGGGCCATGATCTCGTCGAAGCTCAGGTGACTCATCCAGCCGATGATTTTGTGCATAATCTCGGCGCTCTTGCTACCTTCGATCACCAGCACCAGTTTCAGTGCGGGCTCCGCCAGGGCCACCGCAAACTCCGCGTTTGGGTAGTTGGCGGAATCCACGATCTCCGCCCAGTACACCAGGTTCTTCAGGTCAGCCGGATCATAGCCAAAGTGGGTACGGGCGATCTCAGCGATATAGCCAGCGCAACTCTTGTGCTGGGCGTCCAGAAACTTCTTGCCGCTTGTGTCCCGCAGAAAGTGTTGCTCGTCCTCAGGACTCAAGAACGCGCTTTGGTGATGGTCAAACCACCACGTAAGCTTCTCCGTGGCGCAGTACTTGAAGTCGACAATCGCATTCACATTGCCGTCAAAAAGATCCTCTGAGAAAATGTCGCTCGCCTTGTGGGCCATACCGGTGTAGGCGAACTTCGCATCGGGATGGAAATGGTCGTGCATGAAGCGGCTGAAATAGGCCGCTGACGCAGCTCCATCGAAACAGTGATCGTGATACAAGACGCGAATCAGCATAAGATCCTTAAGTACGCAGGCACCGGAAAACCTAAAAGGATCTCGCAAAATCCGCCAGGATGCAACTTTTGGGAACTGAGGCGAACGAAGTGGCCAACAGCCAACGTACGAAGTGGCCGCTAGCCTTGGTCAGAAAGGGTGCGGCCAATGGTTCTGTCGTAGAGCAATCCGCCCAGCACGCCGCCCAAAAGCGGGCCGAGGATGGGCACCAAAAAAACAAGGCTGCCGTCGGTAAGCCCGTTGTTGCGGAATCCCGCCAGCGCCACAAACAGCCGCGGGCCAAAATCACGGGCCGGATTGATGGCATATCCGTGCAATCTGCCGAAGGAAATGCCGATGGCCACCACCACCAGGCCCACCAGGATGGGAGTGAGAATCCCTGATGGCTGATTGCGCTCGTCGGTGAGGGCAAAAATCAGAAACAGCAGCAACGCGGTGCCCACTACCTGGTCAAGGAACCCGGCTGAAAGCTGTGCTGGAAACGCCGGAAAGGTGGTGAAGATACCGGCGGTTTTTTCAAGAGTAGCATCGAATGCCCTGAACGCGGGCAGGTAATTCCAGTAAACCAGCGCGGAGGCGAGAAAGGCGCCCACGATTTGCGCGATGGAGTAGGGAAGTACCTTGCGCCAGGGAAAGCCACGGAAACACGCAAGCGCGACGGTGACGGCGGGGTTCAGGTGGGCTCCCGTAATCTTGCCTGCTGCGTAGATGCCGAAGGTGACACCCAACCCCCAGCCGATGACGATGTTGGTGTAGCCCCCGCTTACCACCTCGCCGGGAGTGCCGGTGCTGAACAGCACCACCATGGCTACTGAGCCTTGGCCGAGCAACAGCAGAATGAAGGTGCCGACGAGTTCTGCAATCAGTTCAGCGAACAGTGGCCGTGTGGGCATAAGGCATGAGTGTATCATTAGGCACAGGATTGCCGCCGTGGCCCTCTTTCCTGGTACTTTTCGGCCACGGCGTGGCGGTTAACAGGAGGTTGCTATGCTTACCCGTCGGACCTGGCTGCGATCGTGCGGCGCATTTGCTGGGGCATCACTTGCTCGTCCGCTGATGCTGCATGCCCAAACCCTCCAGGGCTTCGACAAGGCACGCAGCCAGCAATGGCGGACCCAGCTAAACGAGGTGCTGCGCGACAACATCCTGAAGTTCTGGCTGGAAAAGAGCATCGACCGCGAGCACGGCGGCTACTACATGCATTTCGACGCGAAGGGCCAGCGCAAGGCGGAGAATAGCAAGGCGATCGTAACGCAAGCGCGCACCTTGTGGCTGTTTGCCAGGGCTGCGCGCAACGATTTTGAGGGCGAAGGGCTGCCCTCCCGCGATACGCTGCTGGCGGCTGCCCGCCATGGCTGGGAAGGGCTGCGCGACCTCCTGTGGGACCACGAGCACGGGGGATTTTTCTGGACGGTGGATCCGGTGTCGGACAAAATCACCAGCCCCGGCAAGCACCTTTACGGACAGAGCTTCGCGCTCTACGGATTGGCGGAATACTACCGCGCCAGCCAGGAGCGCGAAGCCCTCGGTCTGGCGGAACGCTTGGTGGAGTACCTCGAACAGAACGCCTATGACACCCGCTACGGTGGCTATGAAGAGTACTTTGAATCCAACTGGCGCAAGCCGCCCGAAGGCACACAGGGCTATATGGGGCCTTCCCACTGGAAGCTCATGAACACGCACCTGCATCTGCTGGAAGCGTTCACCACTTACCTGCAGGCGCGAGAGACGCCACTCGCCCGCCGTCGGCTGGAAGAACTGGTGCAAATCCAATCAAGCGCGGTGGTGCGTAAGCAACTGGGCGCATGCACAGACAAGTACCAGCGCGACTGGACGCCCATTACCGACGGCGCGAACGGTCGCGTTTCCTACGGGCACGACTTGGAGAATGTATGGCTGCTGGCGGACGCCAATCGTGCCCTGGGCCACTCGAGCTATCCACTGCGCGATCTGTTTCTGGCGCTTTGGGACTACTCTCTACGCTATGGCTACGACGCCGTGCAAGGGGGCCTTTACTATTGGGGTAACCCCAGCCAGCCCGCGACCGGGCGCGAAAAATCGTGGTGGGTGCAGGCCGAGGTGCTGGTGAGCGCACTCACCATGTACGAGATGACGGGCGAAGCCCGCTTCCTGGATGTCTTCGCCAAAACCTGGGACCTTGTGCTCACCAAGATGGTGGACCGCCAGAGCGGCGAGTGGCACTCACGCATTGACGAAAAAGGGATCGCCGGCGGCGACAAAGCGAACAACTGGAAGGCCGGCTACCACAACGGCCGCGCCATGATCGAGTGCATGAAGCTGCTGAAGCGCCTGGAAATTCGGGCGTGATAGGGCGCGCTGTTTGCCGCTAGCTGCGCGCGCCTGCCATTCGCGGATCGGTACGGGCGATAATCTCGTTGATACCCGATTGGTTGAAGCCCTTGAAGCCTTCGTTCCGCTCCAGATTCTCAAGGTGCGAGCCCAGCGCGCCTGCACGCCGAAACTGTTCAGCCTGCTGCGATGTGATCTGCCCGCTCGCCTGAAGCGCCGCGAGGCGATGCTCTGCCACGGGCCAAAGATCGCCCTCTGAGAAGGCCTGCTTCAGATAAGGGAACTCGCTGAAGGGTTCCATCATTCCCACACCTTCGCGGGCAAGCTGTTCGCGCAGCAACGAAAAGTCGAACTGGCATTCGAGATGATGCATGCCCGCTTCCAGAAAGGCCTCGCCATGCAGCGCGCACCAAAGGCCCACGGTGCCCAGATTCTCGCGCGCCGGCATGGGCACATGGGCGAAGTCGCCCAGCAATTCTTCCGGGCTCATATCGACATCGGCAAAGATGGTGATGCCTGCGTTGGGCTGCTCAATCACCTGCGCGCCCCATCCTGCTTCGCGGCCCGGGGTGAATCGTTCGCGCATCTGGAAACCCAGCAACTCAAACACGCGAATCATCGGAACAAAGCATGCTCGCGACGAACGGTAGGTGTGGTGATCGTGATTGGCCCAGCCGAGGCCCAGCCGGTCCTGGCGCGCTTTCTGGATAGCTCCCGCTTTGCAGCGGCGCTGCCAGTATTCCCGCTCGCTCTGAAAGAAATACGCGCACGCGGCGTCGCGTCCAATATCGGTGATGGCGTCTTCGATGCGGCGCTCCGCGGCCGCGAAGCCATCTAGCGGGTCCCCTGTGGCTCGCGGCCTTGTGCGAAATGCCTCCAGGTGCCGTTGCGCCGCAAGTCGCAGTTCCAGGTCTACCTCATTCACCTGGAGACTCACCGAACCGTGGCGTTCCACCACCCACAACTCCGTGTCCCCGGCGCTCGACACCAGGGCACACCGCATGGGATTGAAGAGCGGACCTTGAATGGGAACCGCCAGCCGGTGTGCCTGCAGGAACTCCGCCACGGAATCCACCTTTAGCGCCACAGCCGTCGCGGTCACGTCGCTAAGTGCCACCCGTGGAAAGATAGCTCCGGGATGCTGATAGCAGGGGCTAAAGACGCGTGTGTCTGGCGCAAAGCCCAGTTGGAACAGCAGGTCGCTTGCCTCATCGCTCTTGGGAATGCGAATGTGGTCCACCCAGTCAAAAAAACGTGTGGCAGTCTCGCTCTCCATGCGCGCCGCAAGCTGCGAGGCGAAGGGGTTGTGGGCAAGGAAGCCTCGTAGCACGTGATGCAACCAAGCTTCCGCATCGGGCTGCGTTTCCCATACGAACTCCTGCAACGGAGATGCGGAACCGGTGTGGGAAAAAGGATTCATGGCGGCCTCCTGCCAGCAGTATATCGCCGGTGGTTTGCGCAGTCGCCCTTCTGCGAACACCTTCGGCGGGCATCAGCGATGCCGCGCCATCGAAGCCACAAGCACGCCCACCACGGCTCCGCAAAGATGGCTCTCCCACGAGATGAACCAGGTTGGCGGAAAGATCCGCCACAGCATGCTGCCGAAGGTAAGAAACACAAACGCGGCAATCAGCATCGAACGCCAGTTTCGCTGGTAAATGCCCGAGGCAATCAGGTACGTCAGCAGACCATAAACAACCCCGCTTGCCCCCAGGTGGACGGCGCCACCGCGTCCAATAACCCAGGTACCCAGCCCGGTCCCTAGCCAAATGAAAGCGAAAGGCTGCGGCCACTTGCGCCCCGCTTGCAGAACCAGCAGCAGCATCAGCACGAACAGGGGTATCGTATTCGCCGCAGTGTGGAAGAGGTTTGCATGCAGCAGAGGGGCAAATAGAATGCCGGGCAGCCCGTTGATGTCGCGGGGGACAATTCCCCAACGTTGTAGCCCCAGGAAGGGAACGAGCACAGTGACCACGTACACCGCCCAGATGGCCATCACCATCATCAGAGGGGTTTCAAGTGAAAGGCGGGAAGTTCCGGCGAAACGGCGGGAAGGTCGGGAACGGCTGTCAGAGGCTGCCATAGAATCCCATCTTAGCGGGCGTCCTCGGTACGGCGGCTGGGCGGCAGGCTGCGTGGCCTGCCGCCCCAAACACTTAGGCTGTGTGATTGCCTCGCGAAGGCCAGGCAATGTGCGCACCATGGCGGATGAGCTTGAATACCTCCATCGCCACCAGGATGCTCACAGCAAGGCCAAGCAGGGTGAGCCACTCAGAAGGAGCCACCGGGACCGCCTGCAGCAGAGACTGCCCGAAGGGCGTGTTGATTGCCAGCAGGTGGATGCCTTGCGCCGCCGCCACGCCGCCAATCAGCAACCAGTTGCGGCTAAGCGGAACACGCAGCGCGGAGACATACTCCGAACGGCAACTGAACACGTGGAAATTCTGCAGCAGCACCATCAGCATCAGCACGTAGTTGCGCGCAACGGTTTCCTCCATACCGGTCACGTTCAGGAGGTAGTAGAGGTATGCGTAGGCAAGCGTGGCCATCACCGTGCCAGAAACCACGCTTTGCTGAATCATCAATCCGTTGAAGATGCCCTCAGTGGGTTTGCGCGGCGGCCGTTCGATGGCTCCTGGCTCCCCTCCTTCAAACGCCAGCGCCACATCCTGAATACCGTTCGTTACCAGATTCAGCCACAGCAACTGCACCGGCAACAGCGGAAGCGGCATGCCGCTCATCACAGCCGCCACAAACAGAATCACTTCCGCGAGGCCTGTGGATATCAGCAGATAAGTAACCTTACGTATATTGTCGTAAGCAAACCGGCCTTCCTCCACACCCGCTTCGATACTGGCGAAATTGTCGTCTGTGATGATGATGGCTGCGGTGCTCTTCGTCACGTCGGTGCCGGAACCCATGGCCACGCCGATGTTGGCGCGCTTGAGTGCGGGGGCGTCGTTGACGCCATCACCCGTCACCGCCACAAAGTGCCCCATCTTCCCCAATGCCTCCACAATCTGCAGTTTCTGCATCGGGCTCACGCGGGCAAAGATCCGCGAACGGCCCACGCGCTCCACGAAAGCTGCATCCTCATGCGTGCCAAGGTCTGTCAATTCGCGGCCCGTTACCACCTGATCGTCATCGGCCGGGATGCCCACTTCCCGCGCAATCGCAAGCGCCGTCAGCGGGTGGTCACCGGTAACCATTGCCACTTCAATGCCTGCCCCCAGACATTTTTCCACGGAGTCGCGGACCTCCTTTCGTGGCGGGTCCACCAGCCCCACCAAGCCCATCAGGGTAAGCCTTGGCAGGTCGTCCTCGTCAAGTTCTCCACCTGCGTTCTCAGCGGAAACCGTGCCATGGGCCACAGCCATCACGCGGTGGCCGGTGCGAGTGAGCGCATCCAGCTCCTCACGGATCGCCTGCTCGTCGATCGGCTTGGATGCGCCAGCCTCGCGCATGTGGTCGCAGAGAGTCAGCAGCACTTCAGGCGCGCCTTTCACCGCCACCTGCACGGCGTCACCGTCCCGGTAGAAAGCCGCCGCGTAGGCGCGTTCCGATTCAAACGGAATTGCTCCCGCTCGCTCCATGCGCACTACCGGCTCAGGATCAATACCCAGCTTCAAGGCAAAATCCCAGAACGCCACGTCCACCGCATCCCCGGTGAACTTCCATCCACCGTCCACGCGCTTCGCCGACGTCTCGCTGCAGATCATACTCAGGCGGCATATTTCGTCGATACGCTGGCGTTCGCTATCGGGCACCGATGTGCCATTCGCATCCACAATCTCCTCGTCATTTGAGTCTCCAATTGCCAAATCACCGCCACCTGGAAACCACAACGCCTTCACGGTCTGACGGTTCAGCGTAAGCGTGCCGGTCTTGTCGCTGGCGATAAAGGTGCAGCTGCCGAGACCTTCCACGGCTGTAAGCTTGCGCACAATCACGTTGCGCTTGGCCATACGGCTGGTGCCGATCGAAAGGGCTACCGTCATCGCCACAGGCAGGCCTTCCGGGATGGCGGAAACTGCTAACGCCACGGCCAGGAAGAACACTTCTAGCGGCGGCATTCCTTTGCTGAACGCCACGACAGCAAGCAGGGCGCATGCCCCCAGCACTGCGTAGCTAATCTGGTGCGCGAAACGCTCCATGCGCAATACCAGCGGGGGTTTCGATGAGTCGCCGGCGGTAACGGTATCAGCGATCTTGCCCACTTCCGTCTTCAGCCCGGTTGCCACCACGACGCCCAGTCCGCGTCCTGTGTTGACGGTTGCTCCCGCAAAGGCCATGTTGCGACGATCGCTCACCGAGATGTCCTTTTCAAGCTGCTTTGAACGCTTCTCCGCGGCGACGGATTCTCCGGTAAGGAAGGCCTCGTCTGAGGTGAGATTGTTTGTCTCCAGCAGGCGCAGGTCAGCGGGAACGCTATCGCCAGATTCCAGCAAGATGACGTCGCCTGGCACCAGTTCGTCTGCACTCACGCTGATGGTCTCTCCATCCCGGCGAACGCGCGCGCTAATCTTTAGCAATTGCTGCAATCCGGCGGCGCTCTGCTCCGCTCGCCATTCCTGAAATGCCCCCAGCCCGGAATTCAGCAACACCACGGCAAAGATGAACGCGGCGTCCTTGGTATCGCCAATTAGCAGGGCCACCACTCCAGCGGCGATCAGAATGTAGATCAGCGGGCTGGCCATCTGCCTGAGGAAGATTTCAATGCCAGTGGGCGGCTTTCGTTCCGGCAAAACGTTACGCCCATATCGCTGCTGCAGCAGCACCACGTTCTCCGCTTGCAGGCCTTGGCGCGATGTCTTTAATGCGGACAGGACCTCCGCTTCGGGCATAGCATGCCAGGGCTGCGTTGCTGAGTCGTTTGGTGATACTTCCTGTTCAGGCATCCGGTTTCCCCCTCGGTTGAGATCCGCACAAGCGCAAGAATGGGCCACCATAGCAGCCACGCACGACATGCGGCGTCACGCTGGCTCGGTGCCTCGCTTAACAAAGGGGACAGACGGTCAATGGATCGTGTTTCATCGAACGATCGAGCGGGATGCTAGCTGGCCAGCCAACGCGCTTAGACGGTTGCGCCGCGGGCGAGGTCCTGGTCGTCGAACGAGAAGAGGTCGCGGGGGCGAGGATCTGGCGCCTGTGGTGCGACGGTTCCATGCGAAGGCTTAGGCGCACTTACTGCGGGCGCGGAGGGCGCCGCCTCATCCGCTGCTGGATCGAACGCTTGCTCCAACAGGCTGTGCAGGCGGTCGGCATTCCGTCCGAAGCGCGAACGCTCCGCTTCCAACTCCACCTTCACTTCAGACAGCTCACGCTGCGCGCTGGCTAGTTCCGCGTGGGCCGCCGCCACCGTTCCCCGCGCCGAAGCAAGATCCGCTTCCAGGGCAGTGCGCGCCTGCTCAGCTTGGGTGAAACGCACCTTCATCGCATGGAAAAGCTCACTGGCCTGGGATAGTTCCTGCCGCGCGCGATCAAGTTCCGCCGTAGCGGTGAGTGCTTCCGCCTGTTGGTCCTGCGCACCCGCCCGAATCACCGTCAGGTCCGATTGCAGAGACTCCAGCTTGCGCTCCGCTTGGTACAGGCGGTCAGCTAGATGCATCGCGGCCAGCACCCCCACTCGGGTGCCGTCCGCGGTACCGCTCTTCGAGGCGATCATGCCCATCAGCTCATCCACCTGACTGGCAATCCGCTCAAAATCGGCTGCGGAGGTAGATGACGCGATACTCAGAGACTGATTGAAGATGTTTACCCGAAACACCTGTCGTGGCGAAGAGTCGCTGCTCATGGCATGCCCCATTTCCTTCCAACTATGCTCACCGCGCCTTTATTGCGACGACGGGCATTGTCCTTGGCCTCAGCCTATCGGCTTCTGCCCTACTTGGCAACCAAGACGTCGCGATACGCGGCGCCGGTTGCATTCCCGGAAAGAAACACATCCTGTTTGCTCATGCGCTGCAGTTGCAGCCACACGCCAGTTTGCGCCAGCGCAGTGGAATTCCGAACCTCCAGGTTGCGCGACCCCAGCACGTGCAAAGCGGCCAGATTGCCACCGGTCTTCGCCTGGCGCACCTGCCAGCCATCAAGCTGCACGCCATCAGAACTATGAAGAAACAGCGCGTGTCCTTCTGGCGACGGGGCTTCCTGGTTCCATTGAATCCGCACGTCGCGGAAGCTCGCCCCCATCAGGTAGCCGCCCACAATCGCCGCGGTCATTGTGTCTTCGCCGGCTACCTGGTCGAGTGGAGAACGCCAGGGACGGTCATGCTGCGCTGCGCTAGTTTCCTGGATGGAGGCCGTCATCCGCAGACCCTCAAACTGCACATCGCGAATGGGGTTCCCTGTAAACCCGCTAAGCAGCGCCTTGCCGCCGCCAAGGATCTGCGTCCCCTGAAGGCGGACCCCGCGCAGCACGCCGGCGGGGCTTCCCTCATCGCGCCGCTTCAAATCCATCACCAGCGGCCATTCCGCGGCATTGCGGTGCACGGGGCGCGTGTGAATCACCG
>JAHCHD010000016.1 GCA_026129915.1 Bryobacterales bacterium | reverse complement strand
GCATCGTCCGTGCTTCAGCGGTGAGCGGGAAGTGCTTGTGGTAGTAGGCGCGCACGGCCTGGCGGTATTCGCGATACATCCGCGTGCAGCCGGTGGATTCGATCCAGGGATGCTCGTCAGGCGGCACCAGTTGTGAGGTGAGTTGTCCACCCACCCAGTCGGTTTCCTCGCTGAGCAGAACGCGGGCTCCGGCGCGCAACGCGGCCAGCGCTCCGGCTACGCCGCCGGTGCTGCCGCCAATGACGGCAACGTCAAAGCGGGAGGCGCGCTGGGCCAGGCTGGGCAGACGCATGGCGGCAAGTGAGGCGGAGGCGAGGAAGAGTCGGCGTGTCCACATAAGGAAGATGGTATCGCGCCTCGGCCAAGCTCACGCGCGCTGAAAGCGGTCAAAGAGCGATTCGCGCTCACTGGGCGTTACGTGCCTGGATCGGTGATGCTCATAGTGGGCGAGGGCGTCGTCCGCCTTGCCAACCCCAGTGGCGTAGCCCAGGAACTCGCCCGTACTCTCCACGGTTGAGCCCAGCCAAAGATAGGGCACGGCGCGCAACATCGAGTGCGGGGCATGCCCAGCCTGGTGCATCCAGATGAGGGTGCGTGCGAGGCGGACGTATGGCAGGAAAATTGCGGCGATGCAGTACACGAGACGCCGCAACGCATTCCAGTTCGAGGTGCGACGCCCGGCGGAGACGCGACCGCCAAAGAAGGTGGCGGCGATCCAGCTATCAAACACTGCGTAGTTCACACGGGAGGTGACTGCGTGGGGTTCCAGATGCAAGGTGTGGCCCTGCGCGCGGAGAGCATGCAGCAATCGAGGTTCTTCGGTCAGAAGCAGATCCAGGTCGTCGCCCAACTCCAGAAGTACATTCCGCCGGTAACAGCAGTTCTGGCCCGGAAGCCTGTCGACGACGCCACCTGTGTGGCCTTGAAGCGCATTGCCGGAGCGCATCAGAAAATCCGCCCAGCTTACTGTTGTTTCGGGGTTGGCGTTGCGAATCACAGGGCTTACCGCGGCGTGGCCGCCCTGATGCGCGTTCACCAGAGCCTCCGCCCAACGCGGCTCCGGGAAGCAATGGTCCGCGGCCAGTGCCACTAGTTTGGCCCGGGCATGCCGGACTCCCGCCGCATTGCCAACGGCGATCGAAGGCAAGGAGGGAGTCCTTACCAGTTGCCAGCTATGGAAGCCATCCATCCATAAGGGGTCCGCATCGAAGGATGCGCGCGCGGGCACTACAAGCACAAGCTCGATGTCCATAGCTATGGATTGGTGACGCAGGTGGGCCAGCACCGGCTTCAGCGTCTCAAAGCGGTTGGGGGTAGTAAGAACTAAGGAAAGAACGGGCGCTGCGCGTTCATTGCCCGCTCCATAGGTATCCTGCGCTACCGCGGTTGAGCCAGCCTCCGCAATTCCTTGCTCGGTGCTCGGCTGCAGATCGATCTGGCGGAGCGAAGCGCCGTAGGCGCGCTCCACCAATTCCAGGGCAACGTATCCATCGTCGAAGGAGGCGGGCGGTCGGCCGCCCAGCATCACCGCCTCCGCAAAGGTCTCCCATTGAGCGCGAAAGCTAGCCGGCACGTCACCCCCGCGCAAGTTGACGGCAACAGCTTCCGGGATTTCCGCCAGCATGGCGTTCCACCCTGCCGCTCCACTAGCGTGACTCGACTGCGGAGACACCCGCGTTTCGCGATAGCTGTGCGGCTGGTTCAAGGAGAAGCGAATGGCGCCGCGATCACCCAGAATCTCTACCTCCTGGTAATCCACATTTCCGGCCAGTAGCGTGGTGTGTACCAGCACGCCGCTGTAGGTGCGCGTCACAAGTTGTACGCGGGCGCTGGCTTCGCCCACCTCGAGCTTCTCCGCGTGCAGGGCGTGCAATTCTTCGCCCAGCAAGAAGCGCCACAGGTCCAAGTGATGCACGCCCAGTTCAAACAGCAAATTGCCGCCGAGGTGGTCGAAGTTCCGCCAGGAACTTTGCGGCAAGCGCTGGAATGCAGCGCTGCTCCAGACGCTATGCACCGCGCCCACCCTCCCGATGCGGCGGCTCGCGATGGCCTGCTTTGCCCGCTGTACCAGACGATGTTGCCTCAACTGAAAGCCCACGGCGCAGACCAGCCCGGAGTGGCGTGCCAATTCCGCCAGACGCCAGGCTTCGGCTGAGGTGAGCGCGAGTGGCTTCTCTACCAAAACGTGCTTCTCAGCGCGGATGGCGGCATCCACCAGCGAGGCGTGGGAAGCCGGTGGGGTTAGAATCGCTACGGCGTCAATGGCAGGGTCGTCCAGGATCTCCTCGGCCCAGTCATAGAGGCGCGCATTCTGAAACTGCGAAGCCAGCCTGCGTGCGGATTCCGCGCGCAGGTCGAACACTCCGGTCACCGAGATTCTGTTGCATTGGCTGATGGCAGGGCCATGCCATGTGCGGGCGGCAACTCCGCAGCCGATCACGCCCAGACGGATGTGCGGATGCGCCTTGCGACTCATGACTTCCGCCCCCAACTCGTGGATGCGGGCGTGGAAGAGCGCACCCTCGCAGCCATCGCGAGCGTGCGCCCATCCGGATTGTGCACATAGGCCGTCACGCCCTTCACAGTAGCAGTCCGGGCGAGACTTCAGCTATGGACTGAGTACTAGTGGGCTGACGCCAGCTAGCCCGGAAATGGCAGATAGGCGCGCTTCAGAGTCTTGGTGGTGTCGAGCGACAGTGTGTACGCACCCAGTTGATCGAGCGTGCCCATAACTGTTACCAGACTCATGATCTTCTTCTGCATTTCCGGTGACGTGGCCACGGTGTCGATCAGGTAAGGCCAGATGCCCTCCCGCCCGGTGATGCCCTTTACGTGGATGCGCTTGCCGTCATGCTGGAAAGTGAGTTCTCGCATGCGGAAAATGATGTCGTTTAGCGTGTACCCCTCAATGGTAATGCTCGTATCGCCATACAGGCCAAACAGCACCAGCGTCCCGCCGTCCTTCACTAGCGAGAGGCATTGCTCGAAAACCTTGCGCGAACCGCCGGCGATATCCACCACCGCCTCGAAGCCCTCGCCTTTGGTGAAGGTGTCCACCTGCTGGGGGAGTTCGGGCGCGATGGAGTTGAACACGGTGTCAGCGCCGAAGCTCTTGGCGCGCTCCATGCGCGCGGGGTCAATTTCAAAGGCGGCCAGGTGCTTCACGCCAAAGTTCTTCGCGAAGAGCTGGGTCATCAGCCCGTGGTAGCCGCAGCCAATTACGGCCACGCTGCCCAGGAGTCCGTTGTCAAATAGATACTTGGCCACCAGGCAGTCGTTGCCCACTCCTTCCAGCAGCGATGGGAAGAACGACGGCTCGCTCAGTACGCGTGGCACCAGGTGTGCGCAATAGGTGGGGATCGCCAGATACTCCGCGTAGCCTCCGTTCAGCGGGCGCAGATACTCGCCGTTCACGCTGGGCCCCCAGAGACCGAGGATGCCCTCTTCCGGATAGCCTGGCAACGTGTAGTGGCTTTCAGCCACCACGCGTTGCCCTAGCTTGAAGCCACGCACGTTCGGACCCACATCCACAATTTCACCAAAGACTTCGTGGCCGGGAATGGTGCCGTTCTGCACCTGGGGGAACTTCGCGCGGAACAAGTCCTCGTCGGTCCCGCAGACCGACACGCAGCGCACCTTCACCAGTAGTTCTCCCGGCATCGGCCGGGGCACGGGGACTTCGCTCAACAGCAGGTGGCCGCCGTCGGCTGTCTTCTCGCGGCTATAGGTCCAGGCGCGCATGTTGCGTTTGGGGCGCGGGGTAACGACGGCCGCCGGCCCACCCGTGGCGGAACTACCGAAGATCCCTTCCTCCCTCGCGGCAATCGTGAACGCCTCGACGCATCGCTCTACCTGCTCGCGGGTGTGCGCGGCGCTGAGCTGCACGCGGATGCGTGCGGCATCCTTCGGAACCACCGGGAAGCTGAAGCCAATGACGTAGACACCCAGTTCCAGAAGGCGATCGGCCATCCGGGCCGCGAGGCGCGCGTCGCCCAGCATCACGGGCGCGATAGGGTGTGTTCCCTCCGGCACGTCGAAGCCCGCGTGGCGCATGCTGGTGCGGAACTGCTGGGTGTTCTCCTGCAACTGGGCGCGGAGTTGCGCGCCTTCGTCTGATTCCACGATATCGAATGCGGCCATCGCACCCGCTGCCAAGCTGGGCGGAATGGAGTTCGAGAACAGGTAAGGCCGCGAGGTGTTGCGAAGCCATTCCACCAGCACCTGCCGGCCCGCGGTGAAGCCGCCCACCGCCCCGCCCAGTGCCTTGCCCAGTGTGCCGGTTATTACATCTGGCTGCACACCAAAGTGCTCGCCAGTGCCGCGCCCGTATTCTCCAATGAAGCCCGTGGCATGGCAATCATCGACGGCAAGCAATGCCCCGTACTTCCTTGCCAGCGGAGCCAACTGGTCAAGCGGCGCCAGGATTCCGTCCATGCTGAACACGCCATCGGTGATGGCCACGACGGTGCGCTGGTGCTGGGGGTCGCCGTCGCGCGCTTCTTGCATGGCGCGTTCGAAGTCCGCTGCGCTGCGCTCGTCATAGGGCACCCGGCGGCTCTTGGTAAGGCGCACGCCGTCGATAATGCTTGCATGGTTGAGCCTCGCGCTGACGATCACGTCCTCCGCGCCCACCATGTTTTCAAACAACCCGCCATTGGCATCGAAACAGGAGGTGTAGAGGATGCAATCCTCCATTCCCAGGAAGCGCGCGATGCGCTCCTCCAGTTGCTTGTGGATCTTCTGGGTGCCACAGATGAATCGGACGCTCGATAGCCCATAACCATACACATTCATCGCCAGGTGGGCGGCCTCAATCACCTTGGGGTGGTTCGCCAGGCCAAGATAATTGTTGGCGCAGAAGTTCAGCACCGGCTGGTTGGAGCCGGAAAGCATGAGTTCGGTGGCCTGAGAGGTGGCGATGATGCGTTCGCGTTTGCGCAGTCCGGCGGCCTCTCGCTCCTGCAGGGCCGCTTCGAGTTTCTGGTAGATCAGCATGGATCCTGGTGTCCTTTCGTTCGCTTGAATCCGGCGCGGGCATGCTGGTTGCGAGCCCGGCTGGATGCATGAATCTCTTTGCTTCTGGAGCCTGTGGCACGCTAGGGGCAAGGCTACCGAGACGATGAACGGGGCTACCGCTCGGCTGGTTCCTTCGTCATGCCAGCCGCCTGCATCAGCCCGGCGAGCGCCCCGAAGCGTTCCTGATAGTCAGCGATGCTGCGGCGAATTACTTCGTGCGCTTCCTTGCGGTTATACACGTGGGTGACCTCGCTGATCTTCTTCGACCCTGGCGTGTCTTTGTACGTAAGGAAGTAGTGCCGCAGCCGCTCGATTACCGGGAAGGGCGCGTTTTCGAGGTCCTCGTATTCGCCATACACCGCATCGTTGTTCAGCACGGCGATAATCTTGTCGTCGGCTTCGTTGCCGTCGATCATCCGCAATCCGCCAATGGGGATGGCCTCCAGGATGATGTCGCCGTGCATCACTTCCTTCTCAGTGAGCACGCAGATATCCAAGGGGTCGCCGTCGCCCACGATATCCGTGCGTCCAGTCCGCTGGTTGCACATCTCAGCCACTTCGTCCCCGCAGTAGGTCTGAGGAATAAATCCATACAGCGCAGGGCAAAAATTCGAGTACTTCTGGGGGCGGTCCAGTTTCAGATAGCCGCAAACCTTGTCGATCTCAAACTTCACAGTGTCTGTGGGAACGATCTCGATATAGCAGGTGACCTTCGCGGGAGCACGACGCCCAATGCCAATTCCATGCCAGGGATGTGGCTTGAACAGTAAGCTCATCAGATTCCAGAGTGTTTCGGGCGTTTCGGCTTCCATACTACGGTTCCCCCGCGGCGCTTCCTTCGACCTCCGCACGGATCTTCCCGCCAAAGGCACAGTAGTATCTTCTCGCAGCGGGTCGGGCGGGCGCAAAGAGTAACTGCGGAGTGAGCGCCAAAAACGCACGCTGCCACCACTTTTTTGTGGTGCCCTATTGCGTGTAGAAGGATTCGGAGTTACTCTTGAGCTTCGGATGTTGTTCACCGCTTCCATTGCGAGCTTCGGCTATTGGCGCTGGTATTGGCGCACCGGGGTTGGTGTGGGTTCGCGGCGGTAGAGGGCCTCCAAGTATCCAACATCAACCCACTCGCTGGAGTGGGTTTTTTTTACGCCTGCTCTGGCAATAGGAGACACCATGATCGTCACCATGAAGCCAGAGGCGGAAGCCGCCGATATCGAACTGGTAATTGAGCGCGCAACCCAATACGGTTGCCGCGTTCACCGCAGCCAGGGCGAAGAGCGCGTGCTGCTGGGCATCCTAGCGGCGGGCGACCGCCTTCCTTCCCGCGATGTGTTTGAAGCACTCCCGCAGGTGGACCGCGTCGTGCGGGTTTCCACCCCTTACAAACTGGTCAGCCGGGAGTACCGCGCGGAGCCGAGCGAAGTTAGGGTGGGCTCCGCCGTGTTCGGCGGTCGCAGTTTCCCTGTGATTGCGGGGCCGTGCTCGGTGGAGAGCGAAGCTCAGATCTTCGAGACCGCCCGCTTTCTGCGCAGCCTGGGCGTGCCCCTGTTGCGCGGTGGTGCCTTTAAACCGCGCACTTCGCCCTACGAGTTCCAGGGCCTTGGGGAAGAGGGTCTGCGCCTGATGCGCCGCGCTGCCGATGAGTCGGGCCTAGGCATGGTTACCGAGGTGCTGAGCGAACACGACCTGTCGCTGGTTGCCTCGTTCGCTGACATGCTGCAGATTGGCTCCCGCAATATGCAGAACTACGCGTTGCTGAAGGCGGCGGGCGCCACACGTATGCCCATCCTGCTGAAACGCGGTCTCAGCGCCACTATCCAGGAATTCCTGCTTGCCGCGGAGTACATCGCTGCCCAGGGGAATTCGAGAATCGTGCTCTGCGAGCGCGGTATCCGGACCTTTGACCAATCCACGCGCAACACCTGCGACCTTGCCGGCGCAGCCCTCCTCAAGGAATTCAGCCACCTGCCCGTAATCGTAGACCCCAGCCATGCCACCGGGCGTCGCAGCCTGGTGATTCCGGTGTCGCGAGCGGCGGTGGCGGTAGGCGCAGATGGCCTGATGGTAGAGGTGCACCCTGCCCCGGAAGAGGCGCTCAGCGATGGGAAGCAGAGCCTCAGCCTTGGGGAGTTTGCTGACCTTCAGAGGCAACTGACACCCTACCTGGCTCTCCGCCAGGCCAGCTTCGATTCCGCGGACGAAAGTGTGGACGCATGCGACGGCGAAGGGAAGGCGCGGTTCGTGGCATCATCGGTATAGAGTGCAATTGCATGTGCAACTCCGTCGACAACTCATAACCCTTGCGCCTGTGGTGTTTGTATTGGGCGCGACGATTTTTGGTGCGTGGCTGTGGCTGCGCCACCAGGAAGGCGCTGCGCTGCCAGCCCTCATACAGCACCTGCCGGGGCAGAACGCTGCCTTGGGCTTCGCCAGCATTGAGGCCCTCCGTCAAAACGGGATGCTGAAACCCGATGCCGCGCCATCTGCACGCGAGCCCGAATACGAAGCCTTTATTCGTAAGAGTGGCTTCAACTGGGAGCAAGACCTCGACAGCATCGTCTGGTCGTTCACTGCCGATGCCCGTTTCTTCTTCGTCACCGGTCGTTTTGACTGGACGCGCCTGCAGGAGTTTGTGAAGGAAGAGGGCGGGGAGTGCCGTGACGAATTCTGCACCATTGGCGGCAGCCAGCCTGACCGTCAGATCTCCTTCTTTCCCTGGCGGAGCAATGTGATGGCGCTTGCCGTTTCAGAGGACCGCTATGCCGCCGACCGCCTGCGTCTGGACTATCGCCACGGCATAACGCCCCCACAGGCACCGTTCTGGCTGCACCTGACGGGAACGGCCCTCAAGGATGCTGACCCTCTGGCTCCCGGCCTGAAGGGCTTTCTCCGCCTGCTGGAACGCACCCAGCATGCCACCATCTATCTGGTTCCAAAAGACGATACCTTCTCGCTGGAGCTCCGCGCACAGTGCGCAGATTCCGATGTAGCTTCCGCGCTGGGGGCTGACTTTGCGAAACTCACCGAATGGCTGAACCAATTGCTGAAGATTGAAAAGCAGGAGCCCGACGACGCGGAGTTTGCCTCTGTACTGGCTACCGGCAAGTTCACGGCAAGTGGCACGATGGTGGTTGGCAGTTGGCCGGTTTCCCGAAACTTTCTGCTAAGTCTGATTTCTAACGAGTAGCCAATTCTATGTCGTTCGCCTTACATGCGGAATGTGTGTTTATCGTGTCTGGAAACCTCGTCCGCGACACAGTCGTGCGCGCCGTGGAGAGCCTCGAGTTCGGTGCTACTGTGTGGGTGGATAGCATTGTCCCCAGCCTTGGCGGCAACGGTGCCAACACCGCTTATGGCCTTGCCAAGCTGGGAGCGCCGGTGACTCTAGTTAGCGCCTGCGGAGACGACGAGGCGGGTACTGCCTGTCTGCGCTTTCTCCACGAGGCCGGCGTGCACACGGCGTTCTTGCCGCGGATGGCTGCCAGCACCGCCATCACCATCGCTTTGGTGAACGCCAAAGGTGAGCGCGCCTTCCTGCACCATCCTGGCGTGAACCAGGTGGCGCTAGATGGCACGGTGGAGTTTCAAGCCTGTGAACTTTCCAAGGATGTGCCGTGGCACTACCACCTGGCGAACCCCTTTGCCTTACCTGCATTCCGGGAGCATGCCGCGCCAAGCCTTCTTCGAGCTAATCGCATGGGCGCCACCACTTCGCTCGATACGGGCTGGGATTCTAAAGGCCGCTGGCTGGAGGACCTTGAAGCCTGTCTGCCGCTAGTGGATCTGCTGTTCATCAACGACCGCGAAGCCGAACAGATCACAGGACACCGGGAAGCGGGACAGATGGCCAACGCGTTGCACCGGCAGGGCGCGCGCCGTGTTCTGTTGAAACTCGGGGAGCAGGGCTGCCTGCTGAGCGATGAGGACGACCGGGAGGTAATTCCAGCCTTCTATGTGGACGTGGCGGACACCACTGGCGCGGGGGATGTCTTCGTGGCCGGCTACCTGGCCGCTCTGCGCCGTGGACAGATTGCCCCCGATGCAGCGCGCTTCGCGAATGCAGTGGCTGCGCTGAGCGTGCAACAATCCGGTTCTATTGCGGGCTTGCGTGGTTTCGATGAAACCTTGGCCTGGATCGACGAGCAAGACTGCAGCTAGCGGTCCTTTCCCCCCAAATCCGGGTGCAATGGGTGAAGGACCGGCCCAAGGCCTAGTGAGCCAGGAAACCTTCCGCGCGCAGTTTGCCTTCGAGTTCCGGCGTAAACTCGGCATACCGTACGGTAATTCGCGCCCGGCCCCGTTTCAGGGCCACCCCGTAGGGTGGGTTGGCGAACTCAAAGATGCCGCGTAGCGCTTTCACGTCTTCGGGGTCCTTGGCCAGCTCCGCCTTGAAGCCGGAATCATCCAGCAGAATCTGGCCCCAGTCCGGGTTCACCGTGGGCACGGCGATTACGCGCGTCGTGCCCCAGTTCCAAGTGGCCATCATCTTGGCGGACTGCAGGCAATGTGCGCATTCCGGGTCGTACAGATAGAGGAATGTGGGAGCTTCGGCAAGTTGCATCACCTCTCCGTTCACGCGGAGGGTTGCGGGTGCTTCCAGACCGCTTTCTCGGGCCGACGCCCATGTGGCCGAACCCACGCTTAGCACGGAAAGTAGAGCGAAGACCGCGATGCTTGTGCGCAGCGGCTGAGGCAACAACCACCGCGAGGCACGCGACGCCCAGAGTCCCGCCAGTACCGCCAGTGCAATCATCACGAAGTTGGTGATGAAAAACACCGGGCCCACCGCGCGCTTCACCAACGGGAAGCAGCCGCAATCCTCGCCCTGCAGCCGATCAAAATTCACACCGACATAGATGCAGAAGGCCACCAGCATCGCCAACATGATTGCCGCGCCGAAGCGCCGGTAGCGGGGGATGAGCAGCATTACTGCAGCGAACACCTCGGTTACCGCCAAAACCACTGCGGCCGCTACGCTTAGGTTGCCCGGAATGAGCACCTGGGTGAGGCGTTCCGCGGCATCAAGCGGCATCAGCATCTTGTAGCCGCCGCTGGCCAGAAACACCACGGCCAATAGAACAGCGGCAATGTGGCTGCCAGTGCGCTTCCATGCCGGAAGGGGTTCCGCCAGTGCATCTTCCCGGACGTCGAGTTCCGCGTTCACTGCCATACCTTTAGTGTATCCAAGGTGATCCGCCTCACTTACGCTGACGGCCCACGGGCTATTCCGTAACGCGCAGCCGCTGCGCCAGCCACTCCACCAGTTGTTCACCATGCTCTACTTCCATGCCGATTCGCAGCCAGTAGACGGGATGCTTTGCGAGGCTCAGTTCCCAATCCGAGCCTAGATTCTGGAAGTCCTTTTCGGTGCAGACTAGCGCCGTGGCGTCATTTGCAGCGGTCAGTTCATCCAGACGGCGCAACTCGTGCGGGCGGTAAAGGTTATGGTCTGGGAAGGAAACTCGCGCGCGTACGGGAATCTGCAGCCCTCGCAGCGTCTGTGCAAAAGAGTTCGGGTTGGCGAGTCCGCAAAAGGCAACAACAGGCGTGTCCTGGAGGTGGTCAGCCGGCAGCATCTCCCCAGTTCGGGCATCCACCCAGCACTCGGCGTTTACCCGTGAACGGAAGATGGGCGCAACCGGATTCAACTTGCGCAGAATGGCCTCAATGCCTCGCAACCTCGCTCCGCTTTCGGTGCGCGTCAACAGAAATGCGTCCGCTCGCGTGAGACCTTCCTCCAAGGGTTCTCGCAACCGTCCCAGGGGCAGCAGATCGCGCTCGCCAAAGGGAAGCAGCGCATCAATCACCACCAGGTTGCAGTCGCGCACCAGCCGCCAGTGCTGGAAACCGTCGTCCAGCACGAAAAGGTCAACGGGATAGCGCTCCAGGAGCGCCTTGCCCGTCTGATACCGCTGAGCACCGATCCCCACAGGCACGCCAGACCGCTGCAGGAGTATCTGTGCTTCATCGCCGGTAAGTTCCCTGGGCGGATGGTCTTCCGGGCCAGCCACCAGCAGGGGCTCCCGGCTCAGTCGGCCGTAACCGCGGGTGAGGATGGCCGGTGCGAATCCTTCGGCCCTTAGCTTCTCAACAAACCAGAGGACGGCCGGCGTCTTGCCCGCGCCACCTGTGGTGATGTTGCCCACACAGAGCACGGGAATGGGTAGTTGCTGTGCGCGGGGAAGCTCATACTGTCGCTTCCATGCGGCACCGGCGGCCCAGAGTCGTGTGAGCGGCCAAAGCGTGGCATAGTGCCACCAGGAACGGGGTCCGCGGGGTACGCAATCCTCGTAAAGTCCGGCGACGGTTTCGATGCAGCGCGCCGTTGCTCCCCGGCCGGTGAGCGCACGCTGGCGGGCCTTTGAGCCCAGTGATTCCCTCTCCGACGGGTCATCCAACAGCCTTTCGATGACGCCGGCCAGGGCGTGCGCCGCGGGCACTTCCGCTACTGCTTCCGCCTCGCGAAAGTCGGCGGCGATCTCCGGGAAATTCTCCATATGCTTGCCAATGACAATGGCCCGTCCCGCCTGTGCCGGTTCGAGGATGTTGTGCCCGCCCCGATGGTTGAGGCTCCCCCCCATGAACACCACGTCGGCGAGTGGAAACACGCTGGCCAGTTCGCCGATGGTGTCGAGCAGCAGCACTCCTGGCAGTTCGAGGCTGCTTTCCTCCTCCAGCTCGGTGCGGCGCAGATAGGGCATGCCGGCCTCGCCCAGCAGTGCTGCAGCCCGGCCAAACCGTTCCGGACGCCTTGGCGCCAGAATCAGCAACAGTTGCGGAAAACGCTGCGCCAGCCGCCGAAACGCGGAAATCACCTCGTCGTCCTCGTCCGGGTCGTCGTCTCGCTCCGGGGGCATGGTGCTTGCCGCTACCCAAACCTGCGTTGGGCGCAGCCGCTCCATCAGACTGGTGATGGCCGAGGGCGGCGGCTTGCCCGTGCCGTCCTGGTCGTACTTTAGGTTTCCCCCCACGCTGAGCGCATCGGTGTCATCCATCAGTGCGGCAAATCGGGTGTAGCTAACGCTGTCCTGCGCCAGGATGGCATCGGGCAAGGCCAGCACTTCGCGAAACAGCCAGCGCCCCTTCAGGTAGCGGGGAAAGGCGCGCGGCGAAATGCGACCGTTTACGGTGAGCAAACCCGCACCGGTCTTCTTGACTTCGTGATAGAGGTTAGGCCAGATTTCGGTTTCGAGGATCACTACCACCACGGGCTTGATGTGCCGCAGTACTCTGCGGACGGCAAAGCAGTAGTCCACAGGCAGATAGAAGATTCCATCCACAATAGGGTTGAGCTTCTGTTCAGCCAGGCGGCGTCCGGCTAGAGTCGAGACGCTCACAAACACTGTGGCGAGAGGGAAACGTTTGCGCAAAGCGTCAATGAGTCCGGCGGCGGCGGCAATCTCTCCCACGCTAACCGCATGCAGCCAGATGGCGCTGTGGCCGGTCTGCTTCAGTTCTGATGGCAGGAAGCCAAATCGTTCAATCAGGTTTCGCGCGTAATCTCTTTGCCGCAGAATGCGTCGAATCAAATACAGTAAGAGGATTGGAAACGCCAGCCAGGTGAGGATCCGGTAGAGGAAAAATATGATACGTCGCCGCCAATGCATTCTGTTTTGTGCCGCTGGGGCTTTGGCCTTGCCGGTACTTCCGGCCCTTGCCGCCGACAACTCTCAGTTTAAGCCGGAACCGATCGAGCGATATGCCAAGTCTGAAAAGGTAAGCGGGCTGCTGCTTGCGGCGGACTCCTACCACGACGAGGATCGCGCGAAGCTTGCCTTCGGCTCGAAAGCAAAGCCGCAGGAAAACGGTGTACTTCCGGTTCTGTTGATTGTCCATAACGACTCGCCGAAGACCATTAGCCTGCAGGGAATGCGCGTGGAGTATCACGCTGACCGTGCGCGTTCAGCTGCCATTCCCGCCCGCGAAGTGCCCTTTGTACGAGGCGTCCAGCGGCCCAAAGCACAGGGCTCTCCGCTTCCTGGCCGCGTGAGCGTGCGTCGTGGCAAGAATCCGCTGGACGCCCAGGAAATCCAGGATCGCGCCTTCGCCGCCCCCATTCTTCCGCCGGGCGAAACGGCCTGGGGATTCTTCTACTTTCAGGCGCTTTATCGCGAGAACGCCATCCTTTACATCACAGGTCTAACGGAAGCGGGAACGGGCAACGAGCTCTTCTTCATGGAAGTGCCAGTAAACGCGGGTCCGGAGTAGGGGGGAGGCGCGGAGCGAGGTAGACGGTTGGAACGATGCTGATTGGCATTTGAGCAGCCCGTGAGGTGTGTGAAGTGCCAGTTTGGTGCCTGACCTGGGAAAGCTGGTCTCAACGATGAGATTACTCGTACTCCAACGGACTTGATGATTACGAACGGATCAGCCCGTAGCCGATTCCGCGTCGGACTTCAGGAACACTGCCACGGCTTCGATTTCTACCAGCAGGTCAGGCCGGCATAGGATTGCCTGGATGCCTACCGATGCGGGGAAAGGGTTGAGCGACTGGTCACGGTAGAACTGGGTGCGCTCCTCGTTGAAGGCGGCATAGTCGCGGTCAATGTCGCGCAAATAGCAGGTGGTGCGCACGATGTCTCGCCAGGATGCTCCCTCGGAAGCAAGCAGCGCACTGATATTGGCAAAGGTGCGCCGAAGCTGCGCGCGGAACTCGCCTACATGGACAGTTTGCCCCTGCTCATCAATGCTCGCGGTGCCGGAAATTAGCAGCACCACGGTGTTTCCGAATTCCAGGCGCAGCCCGCGCGAAAAGGCGCTGCCATAGTCGATGGCTTCGTTCAGTGCGCCCGGTGCGCGTATGGCTTGACGGCGAATGTGTGACGCGGCCGCAAGCTCAGCAAGGATTTCTGGCTGCAAAGGTTTGGCTCTCCTGAAGCGCGCGGAGATCCGCGCTATTCCCTTATTGTACCGAGGCTCCCGCTGACCGCGTGGAACGGGGTCGTGTGGCAGGTGCCAGTCTACGATTCACATCCCAGTTTGGGACATCGATGTCCGGAAACGGACACAATTTTCGCTGTAACACTCTGAAACTGCGGAGGAACTGGCGTGGCCCGCCACGTGCATCGTGGCGATGTGGGAGCGGTAGACCAATGAGTTTCCTCGTCGACGTTCGGCACGGATTACGAACCTTGAGCAAGGGATGGAGTTATTCCCTGTTGGCAGTTTGTGCGCTGGGCATGGGCATCGCCATCAATGCGACGGTCTTTTCCTGGATGGATGGCATCTGGCTGCACGCGCTACCGGGTGTCGGGGACGCGGGGGAACTGTATGTCCTGGAAACCGTTACCGAGGACGGGAAGCTATTGGGCAACTTTTCCTACCGGGACTATCTGGACTACAGAGACCAATTGCGGAGTGCCGATGGGGTTGCGGTAGCGAGGGTTACGCCACTCTCGGCTGGTATCGCCGGGCAGCCAGAGCGTATCTGGGGCGAGCTGGTTTCCGGCAACTACTTTCAGCTTCTGCGAGTGCAGCCGGTAATGGGCAGGGCCTTCAATGAGGCGGAGTTGGCGGCGGAACCTGGCGGATTGCCAGTGGCAGTGATCAGCCATTCCACATGGAAGAACCGATTTGGTGCTGACCCTCAGATTGTTGGCAAGGCAATTACGGTGAACTTTCAGCAGCTTACGATCGTGGGCGTGGCGCCGGCGAACTTCAACGGAAGCACTCCGGGGCTTCGTTTCGACCTGTGGATGCCAGTGACGATGGCGACGGCGATGGGCACCGGCACGGGAACCCTTCGGTTTCGCGGGACGCGCGACCTCACCACCACGATGATGCGGCTAAAGCCCGGTGTTCCCTTCCATGATGCCGCAGACGAAGTGCTTGAACTCTCTCAACGACTTGCGGCGGCGGAGCCTCGAACGAACCAGGGTATCCGGGTAGTGTTAACTCCCTTGCGCGAGGCCAGCCGGGGTTCGCAGCAGTTACTTCGTGCCCCACTTCGTCTCTTGATGGGGATTTGCCTGCTGGTGTTCCTGATTGTCTGTGCCAACGTCGCGAGCCTGATGCTTATCCGGTTCACGCAGAGGCGGCGCGAGTTGGGGATCCGGATGGCACTAGGAGCGCAACCGTGGCGTCTGTTGCGGGAAATGATGACGGAAACGCTATTGCTGGCGATGGCCGGTGCTATGGTGGGCCTGCTGCTTTCGAACTGGATGCATCCGGTGCTAGGCCTCATGTTGCCGCTGAACGATTTTCCGATTGCGGTTGGGGGCCATATGTCCTGGCTGCCGGTTGCGTTCACGGCGGGAATCCTGGTGGTTGCCACGTTGATTTGTGGCGGAGTTCCCGCAGTGGCGGCTCTGCGCCAGAACCTGAACCTGACGCTGAAGGAATCGAGCCGCGCCGATACCGGCGGGCGCGGCACAGGGCGTTTGCGCCATGCCATTGTGGTGGCGGAGGTAACCCTGGCGACAGTTGCGGTGATTGGGACTGGCTTGTTTGCCGCGAGTTTTCGAAACGCGCTGGTGATTCACCCGGGCTTTCGCACCGAGAATCTGTTGGTGGGGCAGTTTTACCTTTCGCCCATGGGCTATACCGGCAAGCAACAGAGAGAGTTTTGCCGAGACTTGCGCCAGCGGTTGGAGGCCGGAGGCGACGTTGCCGAGGCTGTGTATGCAGATCAGATACCGCTGTATATCGGTCCGAGCCCCTGGCACCAGATAGCGGTGGAGGGCTACACCCCCGCCGAGGGCGAGAACATGAACGTGCATCGCACGATGGTTTCGCCGGGCTACTTCAAACTTCTGGAGATTCCCCTGCTTGAGGGGCGGGATTTCGATGAGCGCGACAAGGCGGGTGAACCCGACGTCGTGATTGTGAATGAGAGCTTCGCACGCAAGTACTTTGGCGGAGTGAATCCGGTGGGCCGGCGCATCCGTCTGGAGAACCGCTGGGCCAATGTGGTGGGTCTTGCCAGAGATGCGAAGTACCACAGCCCCACTGAGTCTTCGATGCCCTACTTCTACAGGGCTTTCCAGCAAGGTTTCGAGCCGGGGCTGAACTTTTCGTTCTTCGTGAAGCCGACGGGGGACCCCGCGCTGGCGGCCACAGCCCTGCAGAAGGTGGCGCTGGAGGTGGATAACAACGCACGAGTGGTGCAGCCAGTGTTGCTTGCCGATTCCGTGCGGCTTTCGCTCTACCCGCTTAAGGTAGCTGCCGTGTTGATCGGAGGATTGGGAGCGGTGGGGCTGCTACTGGCAATGATGGGTGTGTTCGGGGTGGTGAGCCAGGCAGTGGCAGGCCAGGTGCGGGAGATCGCCATCCGGATGGCTTTGGGCGCCAACCAGATGGGGGTGCTGATGGCATTCATCGGCCGAGGTGTTGTGGTTGTGGTTGTTGGAATGGTGTTGGGACTGGGCACCGCCTGGATACTAGGCTCGTTCGCCGATTCGATGCTGGTGGGCGTCCAGTCGCACGATGCGCTGGTGGCCCTTGTTGGGATGGCCGTTCTGCTGGCCTGCGGAATTCTGGCTACGCTGATGCCTGCGTGGCGGGCGACGCAGGTGCAGCCCGCAAACGCATTACGCAAGGAGTCCTGAGCGCACTGCCAATCCCACCATGCTGGCCATCTCTTGGCTTCGGAGCTAAGGCTGCAACGCCAAAGTGGAACTGGAAGCCTCCGCAGCCTCAACCCCTTCCAGCAGAATTGCCAGCACATCGGCCGCTGAGTACAACAGGCCATGCGGTGGCAGGAAGCGGGCGAGGTGAGTGACATCGTTTCCAGCGGTAATGATGCCCCGTTCCACCCACTTTCCATTGCGGATTTGTCCGAGGCCAATGTTGGCCATCAACGCATTACACAGGCACTTGCGTCCAGGCGATTCGGAGGGGTCACCGCCTTTGGCGACGAAGGTGGTCTCCGGTTCGGCGGCGCAGCGGAAACCCACCGTGCCGTCTGGAGCCTTGCAGGCTTCGCGCAGATAGCCGAGATCGCAGATGCGCGGACGGGCCTCGTAGATGGCGGCGTCAGACATTGTGCCTTCCACAGGGGCCACCTTGAACGGGAAACTGGTGGGAGATGCCAGCGGGTCAGTGAATACGTGCGCCTTGCCATCGCGGGCATCCTGCAACACCCGGAGGCGGTGAATCTCGTCGAGTCCGGATTCCGAGCAAAACGCAAAGGGCGTGCCTACTTGGACGCCCGCAGCGCCCGCGGCGAGCGCTTCGCGCAGCTTTTCAGGGCTTCCATAGCCGCCCGCGAGCCAGAATGGGACACCGAGGTCGCGGAGCTTGGGCAGGTCTACCACGTCGCGCTCTCCGTAGACAGGTTCTCCAGCGGCGTCGAGTTCCAATTTTCCACGGGGCGGGGCGTTGTGGCCGCCCGCTATGGGGCCTTCCACGATGAATCCATCCACGACGCCCGAAGCGCGTTTAAGCATGGTGGCTGCCAGGGTGTTCGACGAGATAATCGCCAGGAAGCGAGGACGCTTGAGCGCGGGGGGCGCCCCTTCCACGAAGTCGAGTGGCGCAAAGGTGGCGCAGAAAGCGTCGGAGGCTTCCGCGCCCTTCACCGCCAACGGATAAGAGGCCGGTTCGTGTCGCGACAGGGCGTCGAGCGCGCCGGGAATCTTTAGGGGGATACCCGCGCCCATCAGTACGTAGTCCACACCGGCTAGCATGGCGCCGTACATGGAGGCCAAGTGAGGGAGCTGTATCTTTTCAAGGTAGTTGATGCCCACCGGGTTAGCATGTCCTTCGCGGGCGAGGAAGACTTCGACGAAGTTGGCTACCACGCACAGCTCCTGCACCTCGCGGGGACCATCGGGAGTGTGCGATGGCGTACGCGGGTAGGGGGCGTTGGCCGCTTTCCCACCCGGCAGGAACCAAGCGTCGCGAACGCGCGCGGCCATGGCGGGGAAGGGAAAATGGCTGAGGGCGCAGCGCATATGCCCGCCGGGGTCGCCATCCTGTAGACGACGCAGCAGGACTTGGTCAAGAGCCGTTCCGGAGACAACGCCCAACTGGCCTTGGGCGGAAACAGCCTGGGCGAGTTTCCAGTGGGATACTCCCACGCCCATTCCGCCCTGAATGATGACTGGATTTGCAGGTATCACATTTCATTGTTTCAGAACCGATGCGCAGAAATTGTCTAATTTTTGTAATTGCAGTACCAGGGCCCCATCGGATGAGAGTTAGGAGAAGGTCAGCAGGGCGGTGCGCAAGCCATTCAATTGAACATTAAGCGCGGCGATGTAAACGTTTCCCCGGTATTCGAACAGCTCGGGAGCAGCCACCGGCAGGCGGGCAACCAGATGATTGTCGTTGTCGAGACCGAAGTCAAAGGGGTCCTGGCTTCGGTAAACGCGGGTCATCGGCTCATTTCTATAAAGCTGGGTGCGGAAAAGGAAACACCAGGGAGTCCCGGGCAGGCGATAGACCCAGGGGCACTCGGCGGAGTAGAAGTTGGTGCCGGCCTCGCCACCCCAACTCACGACGCGGGGCTCGTCCCAGCGCTCAAGATTAGTGGAGGTACGGGCGTAAACTCGCCCGATGTTGTCCGGGTTGGCTGTGTAGTAGGCGATCCATCGGTCGCCATCGCGATGCAGCATGATGTCGCGACCGCCACCGCCCACCACGTTTTCCTCGCCTTGCGCGAATGAGCCGAACATGCCGAAGCCATCCGGGTGAAGGCGGTGGCGGGCAAAGGTTTTGCCATCCTCGCTAAGGGCAACAAAGGTTCGTCCACCGCTTGAGTAGAACATCCAGTAGCGGCCATCAATCTTCAGAACAAAGGGCGCCTGCATGGATCCCTGGCGCTCGCCGAAGGCAGGGTCAGCGCGCATAGCAATGCCCATCGGTTCCCAACCGGGCTCCACCGGGCTTGAGCCCTGCCAGCGATGGAACAGCCGGGTGGCACCCGCTTCTGCGGTGTGGCGGATGCAGGACCATGCCTGCCAGGTGCCGTCCAGCGCTTCCCAAATGGCGAAGTCCACCACCTCCTGCTTTTCGGTGGCAAAGCGGCCGAGGTCGGGCTTGCCGGCGATAGGTACCCACGGCCCTGCGATGCGGGGCGCGGGCGAGCTTACGCCCTGCAACAGAAGGGCTCCAGCAAAGAGTTCACGGCGCGTCATGGCGAGCCTATACTATCAGTCCTGCCACCAGGCAGTCCTGTCACCAAGCCAGAAGTCCTGGGTGGCTAACTGTGCCCCGGTTCACCAGCCTACGCGGATGCCGCTACGGCGGCGTAGCGCTCCTGCAGAATCGCCAGATGATGCCGTTCGTGGCCGCAAATGAACCAGGCCAAGGCGCGGACACTGATCGGGTGCCCTCCTGCTGTGCCAACACGCGTCCAGGCTTCGGGCGTCAGAACCGAAAAAAGGCTTAACGTGGCGGCGCGCACGGTTCGAAGTTCCGCGGCTAGTTCCGCTGGCGTGAACGCGGAGTAGGGCGCCTGGGTGACATATGCATCATGGTCAAAAGAGGGCAGCGGCGTGGTGTCTCCGCGGGCGATTCGCAGGGCGCGGTAGGCGAGCACCCGTTCGGTATCGCAGATGTGGCCGATGACGTCGCAGAGGGTCCATTTGCCGGGCTCGTAGCGCCAAGATTGGGCGCGGACGGGGTCCGCGGCAAGAATGAAGGAATCAGTGTCTTCCAGGCTGGCTGCGAGGGCGGCGAGGATATCTTCCTCGGGAACGCGAGCCAGGTACTTCACTGCGTAGGGCGGGTGTTCGTCAGGCTGAGGGCGGCCAGGAAAAATTGCGAGCATGCCTGCAGTGTAGCGCCGTCGAGCGCGGGGAAGGGAAGCCGACTGGAGCCGATGCCCTCTTTGCGAGATGGCGAGGGTGGAGCGCATGCGCTTGGTATCCTGTAAAAGGTCCCGGCAGACAAATCATGGCTCTCAGGTTCTTTAACACCCTCACGCAACAATTGGAGGAGTTCGCTCCTCTGGGTCCGCCCGTAGTGCGCATGTACACCTGCGGACCTACGGTGTACCACTATGTGCACATCGGAAATTTCCGATCGTTCACCTTTCAGGACATCCTGAGGCGATGGCTGCGCTGCCGGGGCTATCAGTTGCAGCACATCATGAACATTACGGATGTCGAAGACAAGATCATCCGTAACGCAATGGCCAAGAACCAGTCGATTGGCGAGTATACCGCCCAATACGAGAAGGCGTTTCTGGAAGATTCCGCCCTGCTGCGGCTGGAGCGGCCGGAGCGATTCGTCCGGGCTACCGAGCACATCGCCGAGATGATTGCGGCCATCGAGGCTCTTGCGGCCAATGGGCACACCTACCAAAGCGAAGGGTCCACCTACTTTCGCATCGCCAGCTTCCCCACCTACGGACGGCTCTCCAGGCTGCATATCGAGGGCATGCAGGCGGGAGCGCGGGTGGATGTGGACGAGTACGAAAAGGATGATGCGCGTGACTTTGTGCTTTGGAAAGGGCGCAGAGAGGGTGAGCCCTATTGGGATTCGCCGTTTGGCGAGGGGCGCCCTGGCTGGCACATCGAATGTTCCGCGATGGCCAATAAATATCTGGGTGAAACGCTGGATATCCATACGGGCGGCATTGACCTAACCTTCCCGCACCACGAAAACGAAATCGCTCAGGCCGAGTGCGTGAACCACAAACAGTTCGTCCGCTACTGGCTGCATGCCGAACACCTGATCGTGGAAGGGCAGAAGATGTCGAAGTCGCTCGGCAACTTCTACACGCTCCGCGATGTGCTCGACAGGGGCTACAGTCCGGAGGCGATTCGTTACCGGCTGGCGGCGGTGCCCTACCGCAACAAGCTGAACTTCACGTTCGCCGATTTGGAAGCTGCGGAAACCGCAATCGAGCGGCTCCGCAATTTTGACCTGCGGCTGAGAACGGGAAAGTTCTCCGAAGGAAAGTGTCCGGAGGTGAGCGCGCGCATTCAGAAAGCCCGGCTGGATTTCGAAGGGCACATGGACGAGGATCTGAACACAGCGGCTGCGCTCGGGGTGATCTTCGAGTATGTGCGCGAGACAAATGCAGCAATGGACTCCGGCCAGTTCTGCGGGGGCAACGTCGAGGAAGCGCACGGCTTGCTGGGTCTGTTTGACGCCCTCTTCGACGTACTCAAGCCCACGGCAAAGGAAGGCGGACTCAGCGATGCGGAGGTGGAGGCGCTGGTGGCCGAACGGCAACAAGCGCGGTCCGCAAGGGATTTCAAACGGTCAGACGAAATCCGCGATCAACTGGCTGCGCAGGGTGTGATTCTGGAAGACACCCGCGACGGAATGCGGTGGAAACGCAAGTAGGGTGCCTCAGCCAGCCAAGTGGTCTGGTGTCCGGTTTCGAGACAGATTGTGCCGATTGCGAAATAGACCCCCCATTCGGGGCAGTCGGCCAGGGCTGCCAAACCTCAGTGGCGGCTGGATCAACTTCGGTAGGTAGCAAGTGGTACGCGGCGTGCAAGGTGGCAGGGCATGACATTGCCCACTGTTGCACCCAGTATGCCGAGGAGCCCGCAGGCACGCGTGTTGGTGGCGGATGACCAGCCTGACGTTGTGGAAGCCTTGCGCTTTCTGTTGAAGCTGAATGGCTATGCTGTGGAAGGCGCATCGTCGCCGGGACAGGTGCTGGAGAAGCTGGAAGCGTCGCGTTTTGACCTGCTAGTGATGGACCTGAACTACGCTCGGGATACTACGAGCGGGCGCGAGGGTCTGGATCTGCTGGATGCCCTTCGCCGCCTGGCGCACCGGCCCCAGATTGTGGTGATGACGGCATGGGGAAGCATTCCGCTGGCCGTGGAAGCAATGCGCCGTGGGGCAGCCGATTTTGTTCCGAAACCTTGGGATAACAACAAACTGCTGGCTACGCTTGAGGACCAACTGCGGTTGCGCGCGTCGGCGGAAGGGCAGCGTCCTGACGAGATTGCCGCCGAACTCCTTGAAGCGGTGGCGATTCAAAGAGCCCTGCTGCCGAAGGACTTGCCCCGGTTTGCTGGTTTCGAAGTCGCCTTCGCTTGGAAACCCGCGCACCAGGTGGGAGGCGACTATCCGGACATCGTTCCATTGCCCGGAGGAGGGTTTGCGGTCTGCTTGGCGGATGTGGTGGGCAAGGGAATGCCGGCCGCGCTGCTGATGAGCAATGTGCAGGCCGCGGTGCGCTCGATGGCACAGGAAATGCCCCGTCCCTCGCGGATGCTGGAGAGGCTGAATGCACTGGTTGCTGCCAATGCGCCGCTGGGGAAGTTCATTACCGCCTTCTACGCCGATATTTCCCCTAAGGACGGACGCCTTCGGTTCAGCAACGCCGGGCACAATCCTCCGTTCGTGGTGCGGAGGTCGGGCGAAGTGCTGGAGTTGCAGGAAGGAGGCTTCGTGCTTGGCGTGTTCAAGGATGCCAAATATGCTGAAGGCGCAGTGAGCCTCCATGCGGGCGACCGCGTCGTCTTCTACACTGACGGACTGACCGAGGCCGAAGACCACCATGGTGAGCAGTTCGGTCCACAGCGGCTGCACCGTCTAGCGGTTAGCCTAAGAGGCTTAACCCCCGAACGAATGCAGAACGAACTGATGGCGGCGGCTTCCGCGTGGTGTAGCGGCCGGTTTGACGATGACGTAACGGTGATTACGTTAGCAGTGGATGACTGACGCTTCAGTTCATCACTCGCGCCCGGACAATCTTGTCGAGGTTGGGGAAATTCTGCTGGAGGTATGCTTCGCCTTCGTCCTCAATGCGAGGCTGCTGGGGCTGTTCGCCGTAGCGACTGTCGATGGAATCCACTGCATCCATGCCGCGGATTACCCGCCCGAATGGGGCAAAGCCCATGCCGTCGAGGCGCGCGTTTTCCCCAAGGTTGATGAAAATCTGCGTCGTGCGTGTGTTGGGCCCGGCGGTGGCAAAGGTGATGTAGCCGCGCTTGTTGCTCTGCAGCACGGGGTCGTCCTTCAGCTCAGAGCCGTCCCACTTGGCGGTAATCACCGGGCTTGCGGCAAGCCCGAACTGCACTACGAAGCCAGGCACCACGCGGAAGAAACGGGCTCCGTCAAAATAACCGGTCTCCACGAGTTCGCGGAAGCGGGCCGCTCCAAGCGGAGCCCAGTCCTTGTGGCACTCAATGTCGATGTCACCCTTGGTGGTTTCAAACCGCACCAGGAATACATTGGGGTCCCTGGCCGGCACACGGGCGGGTTCTGGCTGCGCGGGACGGGTGACGGCAGGGGGTACCGCGGCTGTTGGTGAGGGCGTTTCTGTCGCCGCAGTCTCGTTGGACGGAGCTTCTCCGGCTGGGGTGGGACGGCCCGCGGGCTCGTCCGATGCTGGCGTGGAGGTCTGGGGCGGCTCAATGGTTGAGGGCGGAGGTGCTGCCTCTTCCTTGGGCGCACAGGAAGCAAGCAGCAGGATGCCGCAGAACAGAACAGTCACCAGCCAGATGAAACGATTGCGGACCATGAATGAGTTTCCTACACGGTTGTTGAAGTTGGAAGAAGCAGCACCCGAACAGCGGGGCTGAAACTATGAGGATACCCGATTGGGCAGGGATCTGGCGGATGGACGGGGTGTACCGGGTGCATTCAGCACGCTTGTTGCCAGGCAAGCGGTCCTTCGGCAATTAGCGTGGCAGTTCCAGGAATACCGCCCATGCATGAGCGTACTCAGTGCCGTCCTCCCCAGTGAGGATGGCCTCGGTGGCAATGCGACGCTTGGCATGCTGCTGAACCCAGCCCCTGATATGGAGGGTTTCGCTGCTCCTGACGGGCTTGCGAAATCGCACACGCAGTTCAGCAGTAAGCGCCTCGCACGGCATGCTGGCTACTGCTTTGGACATCGCCTCGTCCAGCACCGTACTCACGACGCCGCCATGCACAATGCCGCGAAAGCCTTCCCAGTCTGGAGACGGAGTCCATAACGCTTCCACGGATCCCATCGTTTCCGCATGAAAGCGAATACGCATTCCTCGCGGATTCTCCGCGCCACACACAAAGCATCCGGGGTGCGTGGACGCTCTTAGGGTATGGCTGCAATTTGTAGCCTTTTCGCGATGCATTGGAAGCCTCTCCTGGGCGACACTTGGACGCATACTGCGGGATGCCAGGTCGCGGACTGGCATGCTAGTGGCAACTTGCGCTATTGCTATCGCCGTGGCAGTTTCCATCGCCGCGGCAGTGTCCATCGTCATGGGAATCGTGGCTATGGAGGTGGCAACAGGCTTGTGGGCGGCTTTCCAGCGTGCCTTGCAGAAAGGACCGCACCAGAAAGTCTGGCGAAAGCCTTGGAGCGCCGGTGACCACCTGAATCTCCAACTCGGCAAGAAGCGCCTGTGCGCGCCCGCCGACGTTGCCAGCAATCACCACGTCCACGCCTTGCTGCTTCAGCCAGCGCGGCAGAAGTCCATGCTCGTGGGCAGGCGCATCCAGCATCTCCAGCCGCTGAATCGACGATTCCTGTTCATCGCAATCTGCCAGCGCAATTCCATGGCACTGGCCGAAGTGCTCTTCAAGTTCTCCGTGAGTAGTGGGAATCGCGATTCGCATGGTTTCTCGTTTCTGAGTGGAATAGATGTGTCTTACTACTAGGTGTAAGAAACATCTATAATAACGGATAGCCACATCCGTTTCAAGTGCGAAGGGGGCGCCGCACCCGGCAGCGATGCGTGCCACCCAAGTTATCAGGAAGATCGAGAATCCGGGTTTCAAGATGCGCACCGGGCGAATAGCCTAAATCACTATCATTTGAAAGCGGGGAGCTTACCTTTATGCCCAACAAAGTGTGTCCGCACCACCAGGGCGACCATCCCTGCACCTGCGGAATGGGAAACCTCTACCGGTTTGTGGAGCCCGTTCTGCTGCTGATGCTGCGGGAGCGAGGGCCGTCGCATGGGTATGACCTTCACCAGGCCATCGGGGAGCACGCGCTCACGGACGCTGCGATCGAGAGGGCAGTGCTCTACCGTACCCTGCGCACGCTGGAATCCCACGGGCACGTGGTTTCGGACTGGCACACTGAGGATACGGGACCGCCGAAGCGAATTTACCAGCTAACGGCCAGTGGCGAAGCTCATCTCCTGGAGTGGGCTACGGTGCTGCGGCAGCTGTCACAGTCCATGGCGCGCTTCGTTCGCAAGGCGCACCAAACTAGAGGATAGGCGATCGTCCGCGATCGCAAGAGCATTGATCCGATGAACCTCGCAGGTTACGCAAACAACTCTGGAATCACGCTGCCGTGAACGTCAGTCAGGCGGAAATCCCGGCCCTGGAAGCGATAGGTGAGCCTCTTGTGGTCGAAGCCCAGCAGGTGCAGCAATGTCGCATGCAGATCGTGGACATGCACCTTGTTGCCAACCACGTTGAAGCCCAGTTCATCTGTCTCGCCCAGCATTAGACCGCTCTGGAAGCCGCCACCGGCCATCCACATGGTGAAGGCGTTCGGGTGGTGATCGCGTCCATCGGGTTCGCCGTCGCCCTGCACCATGGGCGTGCGACCGAACTCGCCGCCCCAGATGACGATAGTGTCTTCCAGCATGCCTCGCTGCTTGAGGTCCTTTACCAGCGCAGCGGAAGCCTGGTCGCAATCCTTGCAATTCTGGGCAAGGTCTTTTTTCAGTGCGCCGTGCTGGTCCCAGGCCTCGTGGTAGAGCTGCACAAAGCGGACGCCGCGCTCAAGCAGGCGGCGGGCCAGCAGACAGTTGTTGGCAAAGCTGGGTTTGCCGGGCTCCGCGCCATACATATCGAGTACGTGCTTCGGTTCCTGCGACAGGTCCATCAGTTCGGGGGCGCTCGATTGCATGCGGTAGGCCATCTCGAAGCTGCTGATGCGGGTTTCGATTTCGGGGTCGCCCGTCGCTTCCAGGCGCATTTCGTTCGTACGGCGCAGGCTGTCGAGTGTGTCGCGCTGTAACTGGTCGTCCACGCCAGGCGGGTTTGAGAGATACAGCACCGGATCGCCCGAACTGCGGAATTGCACACCTTGGTAGACCGTGGGCAGGAAGCCCGAGCCCCAACAGGAATTGCCACCGGAGGGTCCCTTCTTGCCACTCGAAAATACGACGAAGGCGGGCAGGTCACGGGTCTCCGCGCCCAGACCGTAGATTGACCAGGCCCCGAAGCTGGGTCGTCCGAATTGTTGCGAACCGGTATTGATGAGCAACTGTCCGGGCGCGTGGTTGAAGGCGTCCGTGGTCATCGACTTCACGATGGTGATGTCGTCGGCAATCGAGCCGATGTGGGGAATAAGTTCACCCAGGTAGGCACCGGACTTGCCGTAATGCTTGAAGCCGAACTTGGGGCCCATCAACTTGGAGTTGGGGTTAATGAAGGCGGCTCGATAGCCCTTTAGCAAATCGGCGGGGGGCAGGGAACCGTCGAACTTGCCCAGTTGCGGCTTGTGGTCGAAGAGTTCCAGCTGGCTGGGCGCGCCGGCCATAAAAAGGTAGACAACGCGTTTAGCCTTCGGCGCGAAGTGTGGCTGCTTGGGCGCGGTGGGGTCGAGCGTGGAACCCAGCAACTGATGGGCGGCCAGGGCGCCCATGCCCACGGGGCAATCGCGAAGAAACCAGCGGCGGGATAGCATGTCTTACTCCTTGGTGATGGTCTCGTCGAGGTTCAGCAGGAGCCGCGCCACGGCGGTCCAGGCGGTTTCCGGGTTGCCGAATCGTTGCTGCTGTCTGGCCAGGAAGCCGGCAAGTTCGGCACTTTCGGCGGGCGTGGGTTCGCGGGAAGTGCAGCGGGAGAAAGCCCAGCTCAGGCGCGCTGAATCGGTAGTGCCGCCTTCAGTAAGGGCCTTCTTCGCCAGTGCCTGAGCGGCCTCGAAGAAGAGCGGCTCATTCAGGGTGGTGAGCGCTTGTAGCGGCGTGTTGGAACGGTCGCGGCGCACACAGGAGGTGTCGCCGTTGGGCGCATCGAAGTTGGTGAGCACCGGGTAAGGCACACTACGGTAGCGGAACGTGTAGAGTGCGCGCCGGTAGCGCTGCTCGCCGTGCTCTTCGTTCCAGATCTTGGGTCCATAGCTGGTGGGCGGCTGGAATAGGAATCCGGGTGCGGGCGGGTAAACGCTTGGTCCACCAACCTGTGGGTGTAGTAAGCCGCTGGCGGCTAGCGCCACATCACGCACCACCTCGCCATCCACCCGGAAACGAGGCGCGCGGGCCAACAGTCGGTTATACGGGTCCCGTTCCTTCATCGCGGGGGTAAGGCGGGAACTTTGCCGGTAAGTGCTGCTGTTGACGATCAGGCGGTGGAGGTCCTTGATGCGCCAGTCGTTCTCCATGAACTCCACGGCCAGCCAGTCGAGCAGTTCCGGATGCGATGCGGCGGGACTCTGCTTGCCGAGGTCCTCGGCGGTCTCCACGATACCGGCGCCGAAGTAGGCCTGCCAGATGCGGTTGATGAAACTTCGCGCGGTGGTCGGCGCGTCACGCGAAACCAGCCATCGGGCAAAGCGCAGGCGCGGGGCTTCGTGTTCCCATTCTGCTGGCAACGAGTGCAAGAAGGCGGGCACGCCGGGTTCCACTGTCTGCCCGGGATTCAGGAAGTCGCCTCGCTTCAGCAGATTTGTGGCGCGCGCCATATCGCGTTCGTCCAGCACCAGTTGCGTGCTGCCTTCCGGATGCTGTCGCCAGAGGGCTTCGATGCGATCATTCGCTTCGTGCCATGCGGTGACGGTTTGGCGGAAGTGTCCGAAGGTCACGGGCGCTAGCGCTTCGCCTGGTTCGCCATCGGAGTAGGAAAGGCGGAAGCGCCCGAGGTTGAGGTTCTGGTTGTCGTCGCTATTCCAGCCACCGTGGCTCTGGTTAAGGTAGATCACCAGTTGCGTGCCGGCAACGATGCGGATTGGCTGGGCGGGCACAAAGATGGCGGTGCGGGGCTGGTTGCGGCGGCCAGGGCCGGCGTCAATACCCCAAGCGGTTTCGGGTTTGCCGTCGATGGCGTAAGTCACAGGTCCCGTTACCCGCGGAGGCTTCTCACCGGCAAGTTCCTTCTTGTCGCGATGGATCTCGTCAATGGGTGATTCAGGAAGGTTAAGGTCGGCCAGAGCGCCGGCGAACTTGATCTTCGTCAGCTTCTTGGGGTCATTGATAGAAACCACAGCGGCTTCGAACTCGGTAAGGGCGCCCATACCCTTGATGCTGCGGCCAGGGCCGTTGCGGGGGAGGTTGGGGTCAAGCAGAAGATCCAGGCGCAGGGCGCGGATTTCGCCCGGAGGCAGCTTCGCAGTGAGCTTCACCTTGTGGCGAGTGGGCGCATAGCCCGCCGCAAGCAGCGAGCCGTCTTCCAACGTCAAGTACCTCTGGCCACCCGTGGAAATATCGTCCACCTCGGGCGTGAAAGGCTTCCATTGCGGCTGCGCTTGGGCACGCTGGGATGTCCATTCTTCGAAGTGCTGCCGCCAATCGGGGTTGCGCTGTTGCAGGCCTTCTTCGATGGAGCGGATCTCACTGAGGATGCGTTCGCGAGCCTGATGTTCAGCGGGTGTGTATACCGTGATGTTGGCTTCGTGCGAGTTGTTCAGAAAGGCAAACAGCCGATAGTACTCTTCCTGAGAGATGGGATCGAACTTGTGATTGTGACACTGCGCGCACTGGATGGTGATGCCCAGGATGCCCTTTCCGATGGCCTCCATGCGGTCGAACGTGGCCTCTACCCGAAACTGTTCGGGGTCGATCCCGCCCTCTTCGTTGATCATCGAATTGCGCAGGAAACCCGTGGCTACACGGTTTTCCTGGGTGGCGTTCGGCAGCAAATCGCCGGCAACCTGTTCGATGATGAACCGGTCATAAGGAAGATCGCCATTGAAAGCCTGTATCACCCAGTCGCGATAGAACCACACCCACCGCTGCTTGTCCTTCTCAAAGCCATCGGAATCGGCGTAGCGGGCTGCATCCAGCCAGATGCGGGCCCAACGCTCGCCGTAATGTGGCGAAGCAAGCAGACGCTCTACCTGTTTCTGGTAGGCGTGCGGGCTGGCGTCGTTCAGAAAGGCGCTCACTTCTTCCGGTGTGGGAGGAAGGCCGATAAGGTCGAGGCTCAGCCGGCGGAGCAGGGTGCGGCGGTCGGCCTCCTCTGAGGGGCCGAGTTGTTCCTGTTCCAGGCGCGCCAGGATGAACCGGTCCACCGGGTTGCGGGCCCATGCGGCGTCTCGCAAGACGGGAAGCGGCGGGCGCTTTGGCGGCACGAAGGCCCAGTGCTGATGGAGGGTGGCGTTGGCGGCACTTGCGGAATCCGGCCAAACCGCTCCTTCGTCGATCCACTGCTTGATGCGGGTGATGACTTCAGGCGCGAGGGGCTTGCCGCCCATTGGCATGCGCGGTTGATCGTTCAGGCCGGCGATGCGGATGTAGAGAGAACTGGCCTCGGCGTTGCCCGGTTGGACGGTGTGCGCGGCCAGCGCCTTGGCGTCGAGCCGGAGGTTTCCCATCTGCAACTTTTCGCCATGGCACTGCAGGCAGGCCTGCTGCAGCACGGGCTGGATGTCTCTGACGAAATCCGCTGGCTGCTGCGCGGCGCTGGGGAAGGGAAGCAGACACATCCCAAGCAATGGAGCAATCGCACCACGAACACATCGCCGGATGAGAATGTCAGGTCGCATAATGGATGAAGCAGCCCACATGCTTGTGTCGCGGGTTGCTTGGGTTTCAACCAGTATATAGACGCTGAGGCTTGGCGCGGATGGGCGGCTTGCCAGCGCCTGCGGCCTGGAGCATGAGTAGTCCGGCGGGAAGAACTGAGCCGAAATCTTACCCAAATCAACGAGCGCATTCCGATGAAAAAGCACCATATTCTGCTGGACTATGAAAACGTTCAGCCGAAGTCCCTTCCGTCAATGGATCGGGAAGAGATTTACTTGACGGTGTTTCTGGGGCCGAATCAACCCAGGGTTCCCGTGGAACTGGTGATGCGGACACAGCCGATGGGTAACCGCGCGCGCTATTTGCGTCTTGCAACCGGTGGAATGAATGCCCTCGACTTTGTCATCGCGTTCACCGCGGGGGAGATTCTTGCCGCTGACCCTGACGCAAGCATCTGCATCATCACAAAGGACAAGGGTTTTGACCCTTTGCTGGAACATCTGTGGTCCAGAAAGATCAAGGCAGAGCGGCACGCCTCGCTGGACTCGGTTCAGTTCTTACAAACGGCCGCAAAGCAATCGCTGAAGCCACTCGGAGACCGTGTGCAATCCGTCGCTGAACATTTCAGCAGGGCCGGGGTGAGCAAACCGCGCACCCTGAAAACCCTCAAGAATACGATCCACAGCTTGTTCAAGAAGGCGCTGCAAGAAGACGAGATCGACTCCCTTGTTGAGGAACTGAAGCGTCGTAAGTTCATTGCTGTAACCGATAACAAAGTGGAGCATGCCTGGCCCGCGGCATCCGCCGCCTCGCCAGCTAAGGCTTGAGGTTTCCGGGTACAACGCCCAACAGCCCCGGCGCCGGCAGCGGTACGTCCGTGCGGATCTCCCTCAGCCGGCGCGTACGCATTTCGCCCAGCCAGGGCTCCCGGTGGCGCTGGTTCAAGTCAATGGTCGTCAGCGCCACGCTGCCTTGCTCGGATGCCTTGGAGAGAATCTCGCCGTTGGGGTCCATCACATAGGTGGGATGGTCGTACCCGGATGCGGCCAGATAGACACGGTTTTCCAAGGCCCGTGCCACCGCCAGGCGTTCGGGACCACCCCAGATGGGCATCAGGATGATATCCGCCCCTTGGACGGCAAGGGCTCGCGCGGGGTCAGGGAAAAACACGTCGTAGCAGATCATCATGCCTACGCGGCCAAAGTCGGTCTCAAATACGGGGTAGTCATCGCCGGGTGTGATGCCACCTTCGAGTTCCTCGCGCGGCAGATAGACCTTGCGATACTTGCCCACCAGGTTGCCCTGGCGATCAAGCAGCACGGAGGTGTTGTAGACCGCGTCGCCGTCGCGTTCGTAAATGCCCGCGGCCACATAGGCTTTCTTCTCGCGAGCCAGTTTGGCCAGGAACTCCGTGTCAGAACCAGGCACTGGAGCGGATACCTGTACGTAGGAGAGACTGGTGCCCACAACAGAGATGCCTTCGGGCAGAAGAATCAGGTCAGCGCCCGCGGGAACCTGTTTGCGTACCGTCTCCGCAAAGGCATCGAGGCTGGCCTGCTTGGAACCGGTATTGCGCGGGCGCAGGTTCACACTGGCGACGGTTACAGGGCGTGCCGCGGGCGGGGCCACTTCCTCAAAGTGAATGGCATCCCACCAGACGGTTCCCCTCGGTGCGTGCAGCAAGTGGAATTGCAGAATTGCCGTTACGCTCGATTCGGGCGCCTGAAAGATGCCTTCGAGCTTGGTCCAGTCGCCCTGTCGGCTGGCCCATGCCGCGTAGTCCGGCTGATCCTTGCGCTTGTTATCCGCGCCGCGCCATTCGATGCGAGCCACCACCTGCCAGTTCTCAGCGGGTACTTCGGAAGCTCGATAACTGGCCTGCAACCGATACCAGCGGCCGGGTGCGATGCCCTGGATGGGGCGATGCCAGCCCCCATGGGCGGTGGGTTTGCCATCCGCGGCGATGGCTAGTGAGCCCGGTTCGCCAAGGCTATGCTCTTCTGTGATGAAGATGCGTGGCGCCGTTTCGGGGCGGTGGCTCCACGGTTCCCAGCCCTGCTGGCCTGCTGCACCGGATACGAAGGCAGATTGCTTGAATCGCACCGGCTCCGCCGCACGCATGGGCGAAAATGCCGCCAGACAGAAGATTGGCAGAAACAGCCAAGCCAACAACCGGTTCATACGCATAACAGGACGGTGATAGGACATCCCAAGCCTCCGGAGTGCCGCCCATTGGCCGGGCGTCAGTTCCGCCCATTCTCTCGCAGAAGCCGGGAACAAGGAAGCCGCGTTTGACTATTGATACTCTGGTGGCGGGCACGGTTACGCTGGATCATAAAGCGTGGCCTACGGAAGGAAACACGAAACAACCTATGCGAATCCAGGTAAACAGCGACAAGACGGTGGATGTCACCGAAGAGCTTAAGGTAGCTGTAAGAGCTCAGGTGAGGAAGTCCCTTGAGCGCTATGGTGAGCGAATCACGCGCGTGGAATTGCACCTAAGTGATCTGAACGGCAATCGCGGGGGCGAGCAGGATAAACGCTGCCTGATGGAGGCACGACCTGCCGGGCTTGACCCTGTGGTGGTTACCAATAGCGCGGCTACAGTGGACGATGCCTGGAAGGGGGCTTCGCGCAAGATGGTGCGGAAGCTCACGACGCTCTTCGGCAAGGCTGCAAAGAAGGTGGCCGACCCCGTGGCAAAGGCGCGGTAGTCAGACTTTTGCTGGCCGGGGTGCCTGAATCTCCCCAGGGAGCGGCATCCCGGCTGGCGCCAGTTTACCCAAAATTGCGTAGCAAGGGTTCCCCGCGGACCTCGTGCGAAAATGGAAAGGTGACCGGAACCCATACCCGCCAGACCTTTCTGGATTACTTTGCCTCCCAAGGCCATCGCATCGTTCGCAGCTCCTCTCTGGTGCCCGCCAACGACCCCACCCTGCTTTTTACCAATGCGGGGATGAACCAGTTCAAAGACATCTTCCTCGGCAAGGAAATGCGCGGTTACGTGCGCGCTACCACCAGCCAGAAGTGTGTGCGCGCCGGTGGAAAGCACAACGACCTCGAGAATGTGGGCCACACCCGGCGGCATCATACCTTCTTTGAGATGCTGGGCAATTTCTCCTTTGGCGACTACTTCAAGGAAGACGCCATCCACTTCGCCTGGGACCTGGTCACCAAGCACTACGGCATGCCCAAGGAGAGGCTCTACGTCACCGTGTTTCGCGAGGACGATGAAGCTGAAGAACTGTGGCAGAAGGTGGCGGGAGTTCCCAAGGACCGCATCTTCCGGCTTGATGAGAAGGATAACTTCTGGCAGATGGGCGACACCGGCCCCTGCGGGCCATGCTCGGAACTGCACTTCGACTTGGGGCCGGGGGCAGCCGAGCCCGGTCGGGAGAACGAAGAGTTTCCGCTGGATGGCGGCGGCCGCTTCGTGGAAATCTGGAACCTGGTGTTCATGCAGTTCGACCGTGACGCCCAGGGGCGGTTAACTCCTCTGCCCCGGCCATCCATCGACACCGGCATGGGCCTGGAGCGTGTGGCGGCCATCCTGCAAGGGAAACTCTCCAACTATGAGACAGACCTGATCTTGCCCATCATCCACAATGCCGCGAGCTTGTTGGGGACTGAGTATGGGGCGGATGCCCGCACGGATCTGACTCTGCGCATCAATGCGGACCATGCCCGCGCGGCGGCTTTCCTGATCAACGATGGAGTTACGCCCTCAAACGAAGGGCGCGGCTACGTGCTGCGCAAGATCATGCGGCGGGCTCTGCGAAATGCCCGTCTGTCCGGCGTCCAGGACGCCTATCTGCACAAGCTGACGGGCTTCGTAGCGCAGCACATGGGCGGTGCGTATCCTGATCTGCTGGAGAGCGTTGATCGTGTCAGCCGCATCGTGCGCGAGGAAGAGCATCGCTACGCCACCACATTCCAGCTTGCCGAACGTGTATTCATGGACGAAGCGAAGCGTGCTGTGGATCGAGTGCTGCCTGGCTCTGTGGCCTTCAAGCTCTACGACACCTATGGGCTGGCGCTCGACGAGCAGGAAGAGATGGCGCGAGAGTTCGGCCTACAGCTAGACGAACCGGGCTTCCGCACTGCGATGGACGAACAGCGCACCCGCGCTCGAGCCAGTTGGAAGGGTGCTGAAAAGCGAGAGGTGTCTCCCGTATATCAGGAACTGCGCGAGCAGGGCGCCACGATCTTCCGTGGCTACGACGCCCTGCAGGTGCCGAAGGCGACCCTTGTCGCGCTAATCGCCAACGGTGTCCGCGTGAAAGCGCTCGGCGCTGGCGAAACCGGAGAACTGGTGCTGAGTGAGACTCCCTTCTATGCGGAGACTGGCGGACAGGTAGGCGACCGCGGTGTGCTGCTCGATCCCGAAACCGGAGATCTGCTCGCCGAGGTGACGAATACCTATCCCGCGGTGCCCGGGCTTAGCGTGCATCAGATAAAGGCGCATGCCCCGCTTCGTGAGGGCATTGAGGTAAGCCCCGGAGTGGAAGCACCCCTGCGGGAAGCCATCGTCCGCAATCACACCGCTACACACCTTCTGCACGCCGCTCTGCGCGATGTGCTGGGCAAGCACGTGAAGCAGGCCGGCAGCGTGGTGGACCCATTGCGCCTGCGGTTTGACTTCTCTCACTATGCCGCCATGGATACCGCCGAACTCGAAGAGGTGGAGCGCATGGTGAATGAGCAGGTCTTTGCCAATCAGCGCGTGGAAACCAAGGTGCTCGACCTCGATACCGCAATTTCCGGCGGTGCCATGGCGCTGTTTGGCGAGAAGTATGGTGACCGCGTGCGCGTAGTGGAGATCGGCGATTTCAGCAAGGAACTATGCGGCGGCACTCACGCCACCCGCACCGGGGACCTGGGTTTATGCAAGATCGTTTACGAGGGAAGTATCTCCGCGGGAACTCGGCGCATTGAGGCGGTTACCGGCTACGGCGCGCTGAACCGCTTCCGTGATACCAGCAGTTCCTTGCACCGCGTGGCAAGTGCCTTGCGGGCATCTGAACCGGAACTGTTGGAGCAGGTTACCCGGCTGCTTGATCAGCAGCGCATCGCCGAGAAGCAACTGGAGCAGTTGAAGAGCAAACTCGCTAGCGCGCAGGCGGATGAGGTGGAATCGCAGGCGCGCACTGTTGGCTCCGCGCGGGTGCTTGCCACTCGGGTGGATGGCCTCGACCGCGCCCAGATGCGGGAGCTTGCTGACAAGCTGCGCAATAAGTGGGGCAGTGCGGTGGTTCTGCTTGCCGCTGCCGACAACGGCAATGTGGCCCTGCTCTGCGCAGTTACCAAAGACCTCACCGGCAAGGTACACGCCGGCAAGGTAGTGGGCGAAGTGGCCCAAGCCCTGGGCGGGCGCGGCGGCGGACGTCCAGACCTGGCGGAAGCAGGTGGCAAGGAAGCGGAGAAGGTGAACGAGGCGCTAGAGACGGCCTACAGCAACGTCGAAAGGATGCTGAGTTGAAGCAATCTTCGGTAGCCATTGTAGGTGCGGGTCCAACCGGTCTTTCCTGTGGTATCGCGCTGAAGCAGCGCGGCGTGGATGCCCTCATTTTTGAGAAGGGCTGTGTCGTGAACTCCATCTACAACTACCCCACCAACATGTCGTTCTTTACGACGCCCGAACTGCTTGAGATCGGCGGCATCCCGATGACGTCTTTGAACGAGAAGCCCAACCGTACAGAAGCCCTGAAATACTACCGGCGCGTGGCCAGCTACTACGGCCTCCACGTGAACCAGTATGAACGCATCGATTCCGTTACCGGGGTCGATGGCTCCTTTCATATCCGCAGTACCACACGCGACGGCCAGCAGCACGAGTACGCCTGCGAGAAGGTGATCTTGGCCACGGGTTACTACGACATTCCCGTGCTGCTGAATGTGCCGGGCGAAGATCTTCCCAAGGTGATCCACTACTACAAGGAATCGCACCCTTACTTTGACCACGATGTGCTGGTGGTCGGGGGTAAGAATTCAGCGGCGATCGCGGCACTGGAGTTGCACTGGTCCGGCGCGCGGGTTACCGTGCTGCACCGGGGTCTGCAGATCAGTGACTCCGTGAAGTATTGGATTAAGCCTAACCTGGAGAACCGCATCAAGGCCGGCGAAATCCAAGCCTACTTCCAGTCCAGTGTGAAGGAGATTCGCGAGCGCGAGGTGGTGATCGAAACTCCCGCGGGCACCGTGACCATCGCAAATGACTTCGTATTTGCCATGACCGGCTACCAACCCGACTTGCGATTCCTGGCGAGCGTGGGCATTACGCTCGACCCCGCTACTGGCAAGCCCAGGCTGAACCCGGACACCTACGAGTCAGAGACCCCGGGCATCTATCTGGCGGGCGTGCTGGTTGCGGGATGCACACCAACGAAGTGTTTATCGAAACAGGTCACACGGTGACCAGATTGCTGGGGACATCGCCGCAAAGTTGTTCTCTGCCGGTGTTGCCCGATCGTAAGCCGTCGGAGCCTTACATTTCCATGCGGCTGCCGCTATAGATCATCACAATCCCCAAGATAATCAGTAAGTATGGGCGTGCCCGAAAGGGTCTGAGGCCACGTCGCAACTGCGAGCCTCCCCAAAGAATCAGCACGGCGCCAAGAACGATGTAGGCGTAGGCCAACGGCGTTTCTCCCTCGATTCAGAGTTGTATCACATGCGGTGAATAGCACCAAACGGCGCGCCTGCGATAGCATGGCGGACGTGCGCGGGAAGCCTTGTTCCTGGCTGTTGGAAGGAGTCTAAGTGATGAACCGTCGTGAGTTTCTGGCCGCGGCCACCGTGGGCGCTGTGGGCGTTTCCATCCCGCGCTTTGCGCCCGCGCAAGTCGCCCCCGCGCTGCCCCAGCGCCCCAATATCGTGCTGATTCTGGCCGACGATCTAGGCTACGGCGACGTGGGTTGCTATGGCCAGCAGCAGTTTGCCACTCCTCATATCGACAAGCTGGCCGCCGAAGGCATCCGCTTCACCAGTGCCTACGCGGGCAGCACAGTCTGTTCACCGTCGCGCTGCGCCTTGATGACGGGCCTCCACACCGGCCACTGCAGCTATCGCGGCAACATGGGCGGTGAGCCTGGTATTCCCGATAGCGACGTCACCATTGCCGAGGTACTGAAGAGTGCGGGCTACCGCACTGGGATCTTCGGCAAGTGGGGTCTGGGCACCGTGGGCCGCGACGGCTACCCCACCAAGCAAGGTTTTGACCGTTTCTACGGCTATCTCAGCCAGGGCCAGGCGCACAACTACTTCCCGCGCCACCTGATGGATAACGACGTGGCTGCGCGCATCGGGGCGAACGTGGCCTATGGCGACAAGAAGCCGTCCGCTTACGCGCCGGATCTTATCCAGAAACAGGCGCTCGCTTGGCTGGCTGAGCAGAAGGCGGGCGAACCCTTCTTCATTTACCTGCCCAGCACGCTGCCGCACGCCAACAACGAGATGGGCCGGGATACCGGCGATGGCATGGAGGCTCCCGACGAGCATCCTTACAAGGAAAAGGAATGGCCGCGGCCCATGCGCGGGTTCGCGGGCATGATGCACTGCCTTGACCAGCAGGTGGGTGAGATCGTTGCGCAGTTGAAGAAGCAGGGGCTCGATCGCAATACCCTCGTGGTCTTTTCGAGCGACAACGGGCCGCATCGCGAGGGCGGCTACCAGCCGGAGTTCTTCAATAGCAGCGGACCCTTGCGAGGCATCAAGCGCGACCTCACCGAAGGTGGCATCCGTGTGCCCTTCATCACCTGGATGCCGGGCCTGATTCGCGGGGGGCAGGTGAGCGAGCAGCCGCTGGCCTTCTGGGATTTGCTTCCCACCTTCGCCGCTCTGGCAGGTGCGAGCGCACCTGCAGGGCTGGATGGAATATCCATCGTTGACCCGCTCTTTGGCCGCGGGCAGATTACGCACCCGCCCATGTACTGGGAGTTCCACGAGCGCGAGTTCAAGCAGGCCATCCGCGACGGGGACTGGAAAGCCATCCGCGTGGGTTTAGGAGGCAAAGTGGCGCTCTACGATCTGAGCAACGACCTCGGAGAGACTCACGAGGTATCGGCGCAGCATCCCGACATTGTGCGCAAGATGGAGGCTCTTTTCGTGAGCATGCGCACGGACTCAAAGATGTTTCCGGTGAAGGGCTGACGCCGGCGGTACACCTCGAGCCACTGGAAGGGAGCCAAGCCAGGAAACGGTGATCCCTTGTGCCTACTGGAGTTGCATACGGGCAATGGCGCGGGCACTAAACCTGATGGCGAAAAACTTGAAGCAAAGAATTGACACCAAGAGCCGGGATCTGCTGTAATCTGAAGGTTGGGGCCGACCTCCGGCACCAAGAAACAACCCTGTTCCTCAGTAGCTCAATGGTAGAGCATTCGGCTGTTAACCGAAGGGTTGTAGGTTCGAGTCCTACCTGAGGAGCCAATCCCCCGTTCGTACGAACTCCTTTCCCCCACTCGTTAACGGCCCCGGTCGACGTGTGCTCGCGTTTGCGGGATGGCGCATGGTTTGCGCGTGTGCGTGGGGCTGGCGCTGGGGTGCTGCCGGTTTGTTCGCGTTCCTGGTCAGCGTCGCTGGTTGTTTCGGGTTTGGGATCTCCGATTCTTGTCCGCCGCAGGCGGGAGCCGCTACAGAAAGGCGGTTCCCGTTGGAGTGGATGCGGTGGCGGTCGCCGCGGGATGCGATTGTCAAGGAACGGGGCGAGGTAGATGTCTGCGAGCCCGGGCTGGACGCCGGGGCGCAGATTGCCCGCCGATTGATTATCGGTGTTGATGGGGCCGGAACAAATGGTGCGGCCCGCGGCAGGCCCCGGCCAGCGATTGAAGGTGCCTGGGATGAATGGGTTACGAGCGCCAGGAAAATTTGCAGGCGCTGTGATGGCCGGTTCCGGCAGTGGCCAGTCCGCGTCGATGCCACGGTGTCTGTTCTTGGGGCTGGGGTCGATCGTGTCCCGTGCTACCGGAGTTCGCCGCCTGATAGGCAGCCGAATCTGCTCCATGTCCGCGTGGTCGATGCCCTGCCAAGAGGGGAGTAATTGGTCCCCCACAGGACGGCAGGAACCGACGATTTCGTCGCCGTATGGGGAGCCAAGCTCGATCGAAGTCTCTTCCCGCAGCAGCCAAGGCCGAGACCGGAAGGAGCCTGAGCCGTGTGCTCCGACGGCAGGATGGAGATCGGGAGTTGAGGTGACCGTCCCCAGAATTGCAACGGAAGGATGCAGATGACCGACGTGAAGGTGGGCTCGGGTGCCACGTTCGCGAGCGGTGCGGCATCGGACATGCTGGCGCTGCAACTGGGCTACGGGACGACGAACAACAACGGCAACGTGCTCACGCAAGTGACATCCTTCCCCGGCCAGAGCTACGCGCAGACGTACAATTATGATCAGGTGAGCCGCTTGTGTTCAGTACGGGAGTCGCTGGGTTCCGCGTTGCCGTCGCATGGCTGTGGCGACACGCAAGGCTTGGCGGCTGGCGAGAGTTGGCGGCAAGCTTTTGGTTATGATCGCTACGGAAACAAGTGGGTGGCGCAACATCTGGGCGACCATATGCCCTATAGCGGGCTGTGTCCGACGCAGCAGACCAACTTCGACGCCAACACGAACAGGCTGGATGGAGGTGGTAAACCAAGTGGCGTTTGATGCGGCAGTGTCCGCCAAGTGCTGGAACCTTGGCTATGACGCCGAGGGCCGGGTTCACACTGCAGAGAACACCGCGAGCGGCGTTACGACGACCTATGAATACGATGGCGAGGGCCACCGGGTGGCGAAGACTGTCGGCTCCACTGTGACTTGGTTCGTTTACGACGCCTTTGGGCAACTGGCAGCCGAGTACTCCAGTGCTGGCGCCACCGGCACCGGGGGCACGCACTACATGACGACAGATCACCTAGGCTCCACGCGGCTGGTGACGGATGGCGGTGGCGCCGTAGTGAGCCGGCACGATTACTTTCCCTTCGGCGAAGAAATCGGCCCGGATGTGAGCGGCCGAACCACCATCATGAAGTATGTCGTGACCGATGACCCGACACAACGCTTCACCGGCAAAGAACGGGATGCGGAAACGGGGCTGGATTATTTTGGGGCGAGGTATATGTCGGCGGCGCAGGGGCGGTTTACGAGTCCTGATCCACTTCTTTCGTCAGCGCACATCACAGCCCCTCAAAGTTGGAATCGCTACGCGTATACGTTGAACAATCCTCTCAGGTATACGGACCCACATGGCCTGTACATCTGTAGCGGAACGACCAGCGAGTGTAAGGACTTCGAATCGGCAGTCAAGCAGGTGGAGAGAGCCCGCAATTCGTACAAGAAAGGCTCTGCCGAGTACAACGCTCTCAATGGTTCTTTGCAGGCCTATGGGAAGAGGGGCGTCGATAACGGAGTCACGGTTCAGTTCGGGGCCACCAAGTCGGGTGGAGCAGGCGAACTCAGTATAGGTGTCGCGGCGGACGGTGCAGGCAGGAAGGTGGTGACTGCGGACAATCCCACTGGTCAGAACATGACGGTAACGTTCGATTTGTCACAGCACACGAATATAAGTGGGGCGCTTGATCTCGGGTCTTTAGCGGTGTCAGCGGCCCACGAGGGCATTCACACCGGCCATGGAACCGCTTATGTCGGTGCCCTTCCGATGGACCTTACCAGCGCTGCGGCGGCTGGTGTCTTAGCCGGACCACTCAACCTGACGAAGTACGCAACTGAGTTTGCGGCCTATAGCGGCTCTTCGTTTACTGCCCAGGGCTTGGGCTTTGGGAGCCTAAAAGTGGGTGGCAATTTTGAAATCTGGAACTCTGGCTGGAAAGCCGCCGATGTCAATACGCTGCGATCAAACGGCATCAACGCGGTGCTGTCTGATCCGAACGGCCTTTACAAAGTGACGCCTGGTGCGCCCGGCAAGAAGATCGGCGAGTAGGAGGCCCCCTTGCGAGACTCGATTCTCCTACTCGCTGTCCTTGCTGCCAATCTGTGGTCTCAGCCGGTTCTCTTGGATGCTCGGCAGCCATCGGTCTACATCTTGCGGATCGAGGCTGCTTCCGGGGGCGGCGAGGAATCGGGTACGCTGCTGGAACTTCGCAACAACACGCAGTGGGCAATCAGCATCAGGACTGAATCGCTATACGTCGGTGAAAAGGTGAAGCCACTCACGCTCAAGAATGGGAAGGGCGTTCTGGCGATTCGTCCATCGGTGATCGTTTCCCCTTGTTACGCAGTCGAGGCGACTCAGAGCGCGTCAAGGGAGACGATCAACAATGAGCCGTACCAGCGGTTGAAGCTTGGCAACGCCTGCACAGTGGGCGCGACTTCTTGGATCCCCTCCGGGGGTGGCGTTCGAATCCGAGTCCCGTCTGACCATCTCGCTGCGGGTCGACGGATTAGCGTCGATTTTCAATACGAGTGGGAGGTGGACGCTCCCAATGTTGAACATCGGGTTCTATTCATGCAGGTGCAGCCAGCGCTACGACCACAGCGATGAGGTTATACGGATTTCTACGGATTTCGCCATCAGGCAACTTAAAACCCATTTCCGGTGAGAATTTTCCGCCGCTCAGGCCACTATACCCTCGATGGCACAATTGCGACGCGTGGTGGCCGTTGGCTGCCCGCACCACATCACCCAGCGCGGCAACTTCCGGCGAGACGTCTTCTATGACGACGAGGACCGCTCGGCATACCTGAATCTCCTGGCTCAGTATTCCTGCGAGGCGCAACTCCAAATCCTCGGCTATTGCTTGATGTCCAACCACGTCCACATCATTGCTGTTCCCACGCGGCGGGATTCGATGGCCATTGCGATGCGCGACGCCCACCAGTCCTACTCGCGCTGGCTCAACATCCGCTTGCAGCGGCGAGGCCATGTGTGGCAGAACCGGTACTTTTCTTGCCCGCTGGACCCCGCGCACGCTGCGTATGCCATGCGCTACGTGGAGTTCAACCCGGTCCGCGCCGGCATCGTGGAGTCGGTGCTGGACTACCCCTGGTCCAGCGCCCGCACGCACTGCGGCCTGGAGGCAGCCCCGGCCCAACTCGATCTCAGTGGCTGGGGGCTTCGCTACTCGGCGCAGCAATGGACCGAAGTGCTCGGCCTTGGCTTCAAACTCTGTGGAGACCTCGATCGCCTCCGCCAGGCGACCCGAACGGGTCGTCCGTTCGGAACTCCGAACTTCGTCGCCGAGCTAGAGGAGCAGTTGGAACGCACCTTGCACCCGCAGAAACGAGGCAGAAAGCCAAAGGGGGAACAGGAACCCGCACAGCCTCGCAAGAAGACCGCTGGAAACGGTGCATGAGCTCGGAGAAAATAGGTTTTGAGTTGCTTGATGGCGAAATTTACAAAGGTCACTCGCGCCGTGGGCCACGGCACCGCGGAGGCGCGCACCCGCTTTGTCTACGATGACTCCGGGCGCACCATCACCACCTACCGCTCGAAGGATACGCTCACTGACGACGCCATCTGGTCCGCCATCAGTTACGACGGACTTGGCCGCACCACGCAAACCCGTAAGAGCGATGGGCAGGGAACCATCTACGTCGATTCGCAGTACGACGAGTTCCACCGCGTGAAGCAGCAGACCAGCCCCTATCGCAGCGGTGACACTGCTTACTGGAACTACACCACCTACGATGGCCTCGGCCGAACGAAGACGCAGCTGGCACCAGGCTCCGCCACCACCAGCTACACCTACACCGACAACGTCACCCGCATCACGGACCCTGCTTCGGTGTGGCGCGAATCCACCGTCGATGGCGCCGGCCGGCTAATCAAGGTGAAAGAGAAAACCAACGACGAGACCACCTACACATACAACGGCCTCGACAACCTGCTCACCGTCACCCAGGGTGCGCAGACCCGCACATTCTCCTACGACACCGCCGGACTTCTCGCCCAGGTGACCAACCCCGAAAGCGGCACCTTCACGCACTTCTACGACGCCAGCGGCAACGTCTCGCAGACGAATCTGCCGCAGGGCGGATCGGTGACCTATACCTACGACCTCATTGAACGCCGCACGTTCTCGGATTATTCCGATGCCAATACTCCCGATGTCACCCTCACCTGGGACACTTCCTCGAAGATGCGGCTCTACCGCAGCCGGGCACACACCGGAGCCACCACCGTTGCACAAACCACCTTCGGCTCCTACGATCCACTGGGCCGCGCCCTCACCAGTTCGCAGGACATTATCGGCGCCGCATCGGCCTTCAGCTTCACCTACAGCTACGATCGCGCGGGCAATCTGCGCACCATGGGCTATCCCTCCGGGCGCAGCCTCACCATCACTTACACTACCGGCAGCCTGATCTCCGCGCTGTCCGGAACCAAGTCCTCGGTCACCACCAACTACCTCACCTCGCCGAGCTACACGCCGTTCGGCGCGCTCAGCCAGGTGAGCCTTGCCAACGGGCTCATCGAGCGCACGGACTACCTCGATGGCCTTCCCCAGGTCCGCCAGATCCGCCTCGGCGATAGCGGCAACGCCACCCTGCGGGGCGAATGGCAGTTCCGCTACTGCAACTATGGCGCGAGCCCCTTCTTCCGGGCCGAATCCTGCGCCGGTAACAACGGCAACGTGCTTGGACAGATCCACACCATCAGCGGCGCTAGCTTCAACCAGACCTACAACTATGACGATGTGAACAGGCTTTGCACCGTCCGCGAGACCAGCAGCACCACGCCCCTGGCTCCCCGCGCGTGCGGCGATGCCACCGGGTTGAGCGGCGACACCTGGTACCAGTCCTACATGTTCGACCGATGGGGCAATATGGCCGTGAAGGCGACCCCCGGCGTCACCCCGCATCCGCTCACGGTGTACCTGCTGAGCTCCTACAGCACCACCAACAACCGGCTTATTGGCAGCAACTGGGGCTACGATGCCGCGGGCAACATGACAACGCACGGCGGCTGGACCCTGGCCTACGATTCCGCCAATCGCATGAAGACCTCGCAGCCCAGCGGCGGCAGCGTCACCAGCTATGTCTACGACGCCGACGGCCGCCGCGTGAAGAAGACGACGGGCACAACGAGCACGTACTTCGTGTACGATGCCTTCGGCCAGCTTGCCGCCGAGTACAGTTCCACGGACCCAACGGGCTCGGCGGAGACCCACTACTTAACGACGGACCACCTCGGCTCCACGCGCCTGGTAACGAACCAGACCGGCGCCGTGGTCTCCCGCCACGACTATCTCCCCTTCGGCTGGGAGCTATACTCAGGACTGACCGGCCGCATCAACGGCCAAGGATATTTGACATCACCGGAAGGGATCGCAACCCCCACCCAGCGCTTCACCGGCAAGGAACGGGATAGCGAAACCAGGCTCGATTACTTCGGAGCGCGGTATTACTCGGCCGGGCCGGGGAGGTTCACCAGCGCGGATGCTCCGTTCGCCGATCAGCATGCCAGCGATCCACAGAGTTGGAACCTTTATGCGTACGTGCGAAACCGAGGTCTATCATTCGTGGATGGTAACGGCCGGGAAGTTGTTGGAAGTGGCGCTAACGGCGAAGTGCAGATTACGATAACACCGAACGCCTGGAAGTTCCTCCAGGGGGCGTGGGACTCAACCGGCGGACCGCTTGTTTCGACGATCGCTGACCCTGTCGGCACTTTGCAGGGAGCAGGAGATGCATTGGTCAACCCAGGCAGAACGCTTGGAGCAATCAAGGACTCGCTTGTTAGCACCGCTCGAGGACTCGCCAGCGGCGATCCGTATTCATATGGTGAAGTGACGGGCACTGTGGCGCTGACGATTGCGACCGCAGGCACGGCGAAAGGTGCATCGGCAGCGGCGAAGGAAGCCCAAACAGCTCGACTCCTCGTCAAGGCAGAAGTAGCGAGAGACGCTCTTGCCGCCAAGGTAGGTGCTTCAAAAGCAACTGTTACAGCAGGCTATAACTTAAAGTCTCGCAAAGTCCTGGCGGGGGCCTGTGCGGCTGGCAAGTGCGCTGAGGATATTGTAAATGAGGGGCTTAAGGGTGGTGCAGACGGATTCACCAAGGCAGTTCGGCCCCGGACTGGCAAGGAGGTCCCGGTCTGTTCGAGATGCGAGACTACGTATGGCCGCGATAAGTTTCCTCCCGGTACGCAGTTTCAGAGTGATACGCAATGAGGAATTGAGGGAATTGAATGATACCGGAATCAGAACAGCGAGCAACCGACTTCGATTGGTTTGGCCTAGACGCAAGCAATCACGTGGGGCACTTTACGACCGCCGGATTCAAGTGCTTACCTCGGTCGGTCGCTGATAGTGCGGAGGATTTGAAAACGGTGACCGCCTATTTCAAGCAACTTGAACCTACGGGCGCTGGCTATCGCGTTAGTCGTGAGCTCGAAACCGAGGTGGGTGAGTTCAGCAGTGAATCAGATCGCAGTCGCTATCTTCATAGTTTTGCTGAGATGGCAGATCGAGGCCTCTTTACGTTTGATATCGACACCTACGAGCGAGAGGGTCTCGCGTACTTTCTAGTGGCTGAGCCGATGGAACCAATTGTTGTCGACGCGCTCCCGCGTGAGATTCAGAACATACTTGAAAGGACCCAACTCAAGGACTTTCGTTTTGGCAAGGACGTGCACATTCCTTATCAGGTGACCCTGGGCCGATGACGAAACTGGGCGGAAGTGGAAGTCTAGTTGTCTCGATATCGGCCCAGTCCAGCCCGGGCATCTAAATGTAGGGATCCGCTGGCTAACCCGGCTAACCCGGAGGGTTACCGCCCCACATGTTCTTGGTCTACTTGGCGGGCCACGCATACATTGTGCAGAATTCCGCCAACCACAAAAATTCTCTGTTTAACAGGCGCGGAAGTAATTGTCCGAAAAGGCCATTCTCAGATCGCCAATCGCGTCTCACCCCTTTGCCTCCGGTCGTCCTCGGGGAGCCATTCCCCCGTTCGTCCTATTGCCTTCCTGCTTGGCGCGGCTATTCGGTTCAACTTTCGCACTTTGCACCGGCTAACTGATTAGCCATTCTGGGTTCCGTCAGCTCACCGAAACCGCCAAAGCGTGGAGGCCGTGAAGCCTTCACAGTAGCCTGTCGGTCACTTCAAGCAGCCTTCACGGTTGTGTCACGGCACCTTGCCCACTAGACCGAAACTATCAGTCCTTCTTCGCTCCGCCAACCGCAAGCCCAAATTGGGGGTCTTCCCGGTTGCCCGTGATCTTGATCGGAATCACAGCGCCAGCGTGCTTCTTTGAAAAGAACGGGTTTACGAGCTTTGCCAGGAACGATCTAAATCCCGTGGTGGCCTCGGATACCTTCGCATCCATTGTCACCGTTCCGCGGAAATCAAGACTCTCATCCAGCACACCGTAGCTGCCATCCAATGCCACCTCTGCCGAAGGAACGCGGAACTTCAGGCCTTGCAGATTCACCATCCCGCCACCCATAACGAAGTTGCTGGTAAGGTCAGAGACCACATCCCCATCGGGTACCTTCTCCGGTTCACCGCTCGCGCGGTCGCTCAACTCTTCCACCTTCCTCTGGATGTTCCAGTCTGGAAACGTAGCTGAGTGGATCGCGAAGTTGCCCTTCAGCTTCATCCTTACAGGGATGTCATGCTCTCCCGGAGGAAGATCAAAATACGTCTTCACCTTCGCTTCGCCCTGCAAAGGCATTTCGCCCTTCACCGCAAAGCGCAGCAGGTCCTCGATGCGCGCCTGCGGAATATCGACGTCAAGCTCCACCGTTTTCCCCTTCACGCCTCGCTTCTGATAGACGCCTCCCTGGGCAGTGAAGTTGGTATTCAGGAAGCTTGCTTCCACTGGCTCCAACAGGGTGTCCCCGCTGGTTCCGTCAACAATCGCGTCAAAGCGAGTCTTCAGATGTACCGGATGGCCGCCCGCTTCCACCGTAAAGTCGGGGACATCGGTTTCGCCTTTTACCTTCAGGTAGGCCAACACTCCTTCGTAGGTCCCGATGGAAGCCAGAGTCCCGCTAATTCCCTTGAAAACCCCGAGGTCGGCGTCCTTAAACGTGTATTCCCCGGATACCGGACTCTCGCCCGGTTCGTCTCCGTTCCAAGGGCCGAAACTGCCACGGCTGACGATCTTCCCTGGAGGTTTTGCGTTCGTCATCACGGTCTCGAATGCCATGGGCGCGTTGGTGCTGGTAATCCACAAACGGAGCTTTCCCATCGAGTAGACCAGGGGCTCCTTGAACGATTCCTTTGGCAGCAGGCGAAGCTCCGCTCCATCGGCTTGGATCTGGCCCACCGTTACCAGTGGCCTGTCTGGTGACGCAGCCTCAGCATCTGGATCTTCACGGTCCAATACATCCGCATCCTCCTCTGACATCCGCGCCGTTTCCCCATCCTTGTCACCGCCACGGGAGATCTGGATCAGCAGGCCATATAGTTCGATATCACCCACACGGATGGGCTGGCGAAACAGATTCCAAAACGATGTAGAGACCGAGAAACCGTCGAGAGTGATCAACGGTGGAACATCGCGTCTTCCCTTGTGGTAGAAGCGCACGCCGTCCGCGCTCGCGCCAGGGAAGGGAAAGACCTTCACCTGGAAATTATCCATCTCCACTTCGCTTTGGAATCGTTCCTCCATGAGTTCGGTGATTCGATCTTCCGACCAGTTAGACGCCGCCGACTGCACAAGGATCCCCACTGTCAGCACCGCCACGAGACCACAGATCGCTACCACTGTGACGACACGCCTTATCTTGGTTGCCCAGAAGATATCTCTAAGTTTCGCCATCCCTATCCCTCCGTATTCATCGCCTCTTCTACCGTATTGCTAATTAGAGAGCTCAGGCAGCAAACCTATTTCAGTGCCAGGAAACTAGCCGCGGATAAACGATGCGGATATACGGACTTCCCATGTGCCCCCCATCTGCCCAATCCGAGCTGCTACATACCGTTGCGTCGAAACCATGGCGCGGAGGTTGCCCGCTCTATGCCGGTGCGGA
>JAHCHD010000159.1 GCA_026129915.1 Bryobacterales bacterium | reverse complement strand
TGGGGATCATCATGGGATTGACACGGGTTTTCTTCAACCCGTACATATCCCAAAAAGCGGTGTCGTGGGCGAGTTCACCGCCGATGCCGCTGCCGGTAACAATAGCGGCCGCAGCCCAGCGAGGATCGTCAGCGCTTAGGCCAGCCTGCGCCACGGCCTCACCCGCAGCGGCAATTAAGAACTGCGTGAAGCGATCGGACTGATCGAGAAGTCGCTGAGGAACTCGCCCGTCCGGGAATCCGTCAACAACTCCCGCTTTGTCAAAGCGGAGCGGGCCAAGCGCAAACTCGGGTAGCGGACGCAGCGCTGGCGTGCCCGACCGCAGCGAGGTCCACATTGCGGAAGTATCCAGGCCTAGGGAACTGACTGCCCCTACTCCGGTGATGAAAACTCGTGGCGCACTCATCCTGAAAAGGGTTCGCTAGGCACTCTCGGCTGTAGCCGGTCCATTTCCCGAAGCGCGGTTCTCAATCAGGGCATGGATGCGTTCCGCTGCTTGGCGTACCGTGCGTAGTTCTTTCGCCTGATCGTCCGGAATGTCGAGATTGAATTCGTTCTCTAGCGCGAACACAATATTCAGTCCGTCAAGCGAATCGATCTGCAACTCCTCGAAGGTGCTTTCCAGGGTCACCTTGCCAGGTTCCAGTTTCTGTGTGGAGGCGATGACGTCAACCACTTTTTGCGCAGTTTCATCAAACATAGGAATGTTGCCCCGGGGAGAAACCATTTGCACGACGCCTTGGCAGGGCCAGTCAGGCGGCATGCCGGGGAGAGAGCAGGTTCACCGTCACTCCGGTTCGCAACCCAGAACCTCTATGTTACTGTATCGGCGAACTGAAAAGGCGCATCGAAATCAATTTGAGTGATGAGGTGTCTTCACGGTGCCGAACTATCCGCTAGGCAGCCCAACCTTGCTTCCCGGATTCAGTGCGCAGCCCTACTGAGCAAGCAGGCCGCCATTTCCAAAAGCGGCCAGTTCCCAACCAGACAAGCGATAGCCGGAAAGCAAAGGTGGCAGCAAGAGGTCGAGGACATTCCGCTTGGCGGACCGATAGCATCCGGGTGCCGAGATTACGGGGATCTCGTCGCGGTATGCCAGAAGCAGCAAGTTTCCCGGCTCAACTGGAGCCAGAAAGCGTTCAATGGTACAGCCTACCCTCCGAATGGCGCGACCGACGGTGTCGTCCAGGTTTGCGGGTGCCGTCGTGCTGGCAACAACTACGGCCGCTGGATTCGACTTGAGCAGATAGCTTAGCGCATTCGCGACTTTCGGTTCATCCTCAAGGCTGCATAGCGCAATGCTGCTTTCCAGGTCGTACGGCGCCAGACGTTGCCGCATGACATTCTCAAAAAGCAGGCGGGCGCGTTCTGATTGCAGCGGATCGGTGTAGAGGAGGGCCACGCGAGGGGTTCGGACGGGGCGTACCCGGATCATGGGACCTCGTTCGTTTAGAACGGCCAGGACCTCCTGCAACTGTTCGCGCGCAACAGCAAAAGGAGCACTCTTAACTACCGCGATTCGCTGTCCCGCCCTGGCATACGAGAAGTTGGCAGCCGTCGCCACCACCATGCTTGAAGTCGTATTCACCCGGCGCAGGAGATCTTCATCAATCACCACGCAGGCGTTCTCAGCCGCCACCAGGTTGGCGCGCCCCCCGGCAGCAAGCCGGATTTCCAGGGAGCCAGTAGCCATGCTGGCTGAGGCCGAGAGGACCGCTTCATCCTCGGACACTTCATCGTCTTCCAATTCGGCGACCCAGACCTCATTCAGTCCTTCTGTTTGGAGCAGGTAGGCGTCTTCGTCGCTGAGTATGTGACCTTTCGCTAACAGCTTCTTGCCGCTAAGCCTAAAAATGGGGGTGCTCAGCACGCGACCCACGGACTCGTGCACAGCAAGCACTCGTGATTTCATTGGTAATCCTACACGCAACCAGCATTGCGATCGATCCAGCCACTAGAGATATTTCTTATTTTTATTCTTCATCGTCGATTCATTATAGAATGGCTCGGCTCAGCCAACATCATGGAGCGGGGTATAACTGCTGGGTCTTATGGGGGTAGTATCTTAACCCATTTGGGGGTATTTGTTACAGAAGTTTCTAGATTTCAAAGGGACCCACTGAATAGTAAACGCACGCACAAGAAGGTGAATGGCGCCATGGAGGAACACGTAGGAGGAACTGAGACACGGGACATGGAGAAGTCCCACCACTCGCGCCTCTCCCTGGGAAGAGCGTGGAGCCACCCATCGGAGTCGAACCGACGACCTACTGATTACGAATCAGTCGCTCTACCAACTGAGCTAGGGTGGCCTAACCTTCTTAGTGTACTACAGGATAAATGCAGTCGTCCGTCTGGGCGACTACGGACGCAAGCAACGAGGGCGGGCCGGCCATTACGGCCATGCCCGCCCCGTTTTCCTTAGGCTCCGAGTTAGTTGCCGAAGATGATCCGCACCGTATCGACGCTAAAGGCGCCGAATGAATCAGTGACGGTCAACTCGTAGACATAGATGCCGGGTCCGCCGACGTTGGCCACGACTGTGGGCGTGGGGGACTCCGGATCCACGATATTGGAGCGGTTCCCGCTCACCTGACGCCAGCGATAGGTTATCGGATCGCCGTCAGGATCGAAGGAGCCGGTGCCGTCCAGGGTGAAGGTGCCCTGGGTGGTGTTGCGGTCTGGTCCCGCATTGGCCACCGGTGGCCGGTTTCCGCCAGCGCCACCGCTGCCCGAGCCCACTCCCTGAATAACGACAATCGCGCTGACGCTGGTACCCGGACCGTAGGCGATGAGCGTATAGCTAGCGCCGTTGGACGGGTTCACCCGGACGGAACCATTCGGGTCGACTGGTCCCACACCAGTGATGATCACTTCGGTGGCTCCTTCGGTTTGCCAGGCGAGAGTGACCGGCGTATTCGGCGCAGTCACCGCCGCGGGGGAAGCCCGGAAGTCAAGAATCCTTACTGCGCTGGCAACCGTAATAATGGTCTGCGCACTGGATTCCCCACTTGCGTTCGTCGCGGTGAGCACATAGGTAGTGGTGGATAGCGGAGTGACAGGGGAACTGCCACTCGGCTGAACCGTGCCGACGCCGGAAATGGTTACCTCCGTAGCGTTCTCCACTTCCCACAACAGAGTGGACTGGGCGCCCGGCAGAACCTGAGGATTGCTGGCCGTAAAGCGCACAATGCGTGGTGCGGCGGCGCTGCCCACTGACACCGTCACTGTGCTCTGCACGGTGGTGCTTCCTCGCGCCGCCGTCAGGGTGTAAGTGGTGGTTTGGGTGGGCGTCACCTGCTGGGTGCCCATGAGGTCCACGCTGCCGACGCCGGTAATGGCCACCGAATCGGCGCCCTCCACCTGCCAGTTCAGCGTGCTGCTTTGGCCAGCGGAGATGCTTAGCGGGGAAGCCTCGAAGCGATTGATGCGCAGCACTCCTGGCAGCGCGCCAGTGAATCCACCCACCTGCACCACCACGACGGCGCTGGCGTTGTTCACAGGGCCGTAGGCGATGAGGGTGTAACTGGTGGTTGCCGCGGGAGACACTTGAATGCTGCCGCTGGCCGCCACGGGACCAATGCCGGTGATTACGGCTTCCTGTGCCCCTTCGGTCTGCCAGGAAAGTGTAATCGGGGCATTCGGATCCGCGCTCGCCGGCGGGTTGGCTCGGAAGTCGATGATCTTCACGGGAGCCGTCACCGAAACCACTGTTTGCGCAGTGGATTGTCCATTGGCATTGCGGGCCGTCAGCACGTAGGTGGTGGTCTCCGCCGGGCTCACCGTCGAGGTGCCCGTGCGCTCTACCACGCCAATTGAGCTGATCGACACTTCGGTGGCGTTCTCCACTTCCCAGATGAGCGCGGACTGTCCGCTTGGAGCTATCTGTGGATTGCTGGCCGAGAATCGCAGGATCCGAGGCGCAGCACTGCTACCCACCGTCACCGTTACCGTGCTTTGCACCGAGACCTCGCCGCGCGTGGCGGTGAGGGTGTAGGTGGTGTTCTGCATCGGCGTCACTGACCGGCTGCCAGCCGCCTCCACGGTACCCACATTGGTGATGGTTACCGAATCGGCGCCTTCGGCGATCCAGCTAAGCGTCGTGCTTTCACCGGGGCCGAGGTTCATTGGGGAAGCTTCAAAGCGCGTAATTCGTACGCCACCCGGAACTCCGCTACCCAGCCGGTGCGTGCTGATCGTCGCCCGCGCAACGGAGGACGCATCTTCTGTATCGCGAACGGTCAGCCGGAATACATAGGTCTGGTCTTCCGCCGCGGTGAAAGTCGCGCGGCTGGTGTTGCGGCCGCCCAATGACACCGTGGGTCCGGAAACCTGGTCCCACTGATACGTGATGGCATCACCATCCGGATCATAGGATGCGCTGCCATCCAGAACAAACTCGCCCGGTTCAACACCCAGGCGGTCCCCGCCCGCGTCTGCCACTGGCGGCGTATTGCCGGTGCGGGTAACGCGTTCCACTAGTTCATAGCGCACCCGTGGAATGTCCACTGGCACCGGGCCATCGGCCAAAGCGTAATCCTTCGGTCGCAGCCAGTTCCCAAACAGGAGGCCCACGGCTAGACGTCCGTAGTTGCTGTTGCCAACCAGGGTCTCGTTCAGGCCAGCTTCCACGGAAACCGCTACCCGCTTGCTGACGGGCTGCACCAAGCGGCCCATGCCGCCAAACTTGTTGTCACCAAACTGCCGGAATAGCGCACCCGCGTTGCCTTCCACATAGGCATCGCCCCACAGCGCCGCCTGGCCCGAGAAGCCAAGCTGGTCAACCACGGCAGCATAAGTATCCACACGGAATACACGCGTCGGCGAGCGTAATTCGCTGTTCACCAGGCGATCGGTGAGGAAGGCTTTGGTACCGTAGGCGCCCACGCGGCCACGGCCGAATACGTAATCCAACGTTGCGGATGCCTGGCCCAGGGTGGCTCCAGCACTGTACTCACGGAAATTCACGTGCCGGAAGCTTGAGAACATGCCCAGCTGCATCGGCCCGCCTCGGCCCACCAGACCGATGTCGAACTGCCCTTCCTGGCGGTCTTTCCAGTGCATGAACTCACCTTCGCTCTGCACGGCGAAATTCTTACTAAGTGCATTGAAATAGCGTGCCCGGCCTGTCACCGTAAGGTTCCCGTCTGGAGTTCGTGGCCCGAAGTTCAGTCCCATCAAGGTGAACTTGTTCGAATCGTGCCCGCCATAGGTGGCGCGGTCGCGATTCATATCCTGATCCAGGAGTTCCTTCGTTGCCCGTGCAATGTCCTGCGCCACGGGAGTCGCTCCGGCGCCCGGGGTGCCCGCGGCGCCCGGCTGGCCACCGAACTGCTTGGCCAGTTCGTCCTGGCTGCTTTTCACGCGGTCCAGTTCGCTGCGCAGCTTATCGTTCTCGTTCTTAAGCCCATTGATGGCCGCGAGGATATCGTCCAGCTTATCCAGCCGCCGAAGAATTTCACTGCAGCACTCTTCCTGCTTGCGGAGCAACTCCTGCAGCGCGGAGATGCTGTCGCCCACGCCGCCAGCCGCCACCACGTTGCCGCTGCCATCTCTTAGCGTCAACACCACACGCCGGTTAATAAACCGGCCTTCCGCGGAGGTGTTCGGTACCTTCGGCGCATTCTTGCTCTGCCCAGTGGTGTTGATCTGCGACGCGTTTGCGCCGTACTTCACCAGAAACTCCTTCACCGTGTTGGCACGTCTCTGTGAGAGGCTGTTGTTATATTCCACCGTGCCCATCGAATCCGTATGGCCAGTTAGATCCAAACGGTAGGTTGGGTTCTGCTTCAATAATTCTGCCAGCCGCAATAGGCTGGGGTAACCGTCGCTCAGAATGGCGGAATCGAACTCAAAGTTCACTTCCTCCCAGTCCTTCGCGGTATCCGTGGTGGTAAGACCCTGGGAAAACAGAGGCGAAACGCTTGCGAGCGCCAGAATACAAGCAAGTATTCCGGCCCCGCAAGACTGCCTGATAAGTCCCAATGTCCAATTCATCATGGCGGCTACCCTCCAACATTAATAAGTCGGACTCTGTGCGCGTCAACAAAACCGGACACGCTTCCCAAAGCCCTCGAATCTGCATGGAGATAACGGGTGTTGTGGCCGGGCGCAGCCCAGTCACAGCGTGTTTCTCACTATGGCTAATCATACCGCAAACTCAGCAGAATGAGCCGCTTAAATGGCGAAACCCATGTTAACAATTTACATGCCCGCTGCCTGGTGTTAACGTGAAATCGGAGTCGGCAGGCAGGTAGTCGCTCGGTGGCCTTGCGCCGCCGGGAGGAAAGTCCGGTCTCCGCAGGGCAACGCGCCGGTTAACGGCCGGGGGCTGCGCTTCAAGGCGCATGCTACGGAAAGTGCAACAGAAAAGATACCGCCGGGGCGTTTCGGCGTCCCGGTAAGGGTGAAATGGTGCGGTAAGAGCGCACCGCGGGCGGAGTAATTCGCCTGGCATGGAAAACCCCGCGTGGAGCAAGGCCAAATAGGGGAGGATGAGACGGCCCGTCTCGCTCGAACTCCCGGGTAGGCTGCTAGAACCCGTCAGTAATGCCGGGTCCAGAGGAATGACTACCGCTCGCTGCGGCAACGCAACGTGTACAGAAACCGGCTTATCGCCTGTCGGCTCCGCTCATTTCCCAGAGGCTCCAGGTGCGACCTGCTGGCCGTCCATCCGCCCACTGTGCGTCTAAATGCCATGGAATGAATCGCATAAACGCCACCGGCATCTGGCTGCGGCATTGCTCCCCGCTCACCCGTCTGATATCCTGACAAATTGTGGGTTGGGTTGCGCGCGGCCTTCGAGGTTGCGGAACCGCTCACGTTTTCCTGGGTCCATCTCCGCTTGGATTCCGCCAACGCACTCATTTCGCAGCCAGAGGTATTCAGCCATGTCCGGACATAGTAAATGGTCCACGATCAAGCACAAGAAAGCCGCCGCTGACTCGAAGCGCGGCAAAGTGTTCACACGCCTGATTAAGGAAATCATGATTGCCGCGCGCAGCGGCGGCGATCCCGACATGAACCCGCGCTTGCGTACCGCCGTCACCGCAGCCAAAGCGGTGAGTATGCCTTCCGACAACATCAAGCGCGCCATCATGCGCGGCACCGGGGAACTTGAGGGTGGCCAGATCGACGAAATCACCTTTGAGGGCTACACCCCTGGAGGCGCTGCCGTGATGGTGGAAGTGGCCACCGACAACCGCAACCGGTCTGTAAGCGAAATCAGGCACATGTTCTCGAAGAATGGCGGCAACCTCGGCGAGGTGGGCAGTGTTGGCTGGATGTTTGACCGCCGAAGCCAGATTTATGTAAACGCGTCCCAGATCTCCGAGGATAAATTGATGGAGATCGTCCTGGAGGCTGGCGCGGAAGACCTTCGTCAGGACGAAGAGTTGTTTGAGATTCTTAGCCCGCCGGAAGCCCACTCTGCCGTACTCGAGGCGCTGGAAAAGGCTGGGGTCGCGGTGGAAGAAAACGCCATCGCCATGATTCCCAGGAACACCATCAGCCTCGAGGGCAAGAACGCCACCGCGGCCGTGAAGCTGATGGAATTGCTCGACGACCACGACGACGTGCAGAACGTCTATTCCAACTGCGACATCAGCGATGAGGAAATGGAGCGTATCAACGGCTAGCCAGCAGGGACAGGGCGAGGACTTTCCGAACCCCGCCTGATTGGAAGCCGGCCTGCCATGCGGATCCTGGGAATTGACTGCGGGTCAGCGCGCACTGGCGTGGGAATCATCGAAAGCGATGGCTTGCGCCATTCTCTCGTCTATACCGCCGCCATTCAAACAAAGGCCAGCCGCCCTTTCGGCGAGCGCTTGCACCAAATCCACCAGGAACTGCTGAGCCTTATCGCGCAGCATCAGCCGGAGCTGGCAGCGGTGGAAGAGGTGTTCCACCATGCCAACGTGCAGAGCGCCCTGAAGCTCGCCCACGTGCGCGGCGTAGCCTTGCTGGCCGTTGCCCAGGCAGGCATTCCTTGTAACGAATACAGCCCAAATGCCATCAAGTTGAGTGTGGTAGGGTATGGCAAGGCACAGAAGCATCAGGTGCAATTGATGGTGCAAACGTTGCTGCGGCTGGAAGGGGCTCCGCCGTCAGAAGACGCCGCTGACGCGCTTGCTGCCGCCATCTGCTGCGCCAATCATCAGGGCTTCCAACGGAAATTCCAGTCATCATGAAGAAGCGGCTTGTCGGATTCGTGGTCGTAACACTGTTGGCCCTGCTTGCGCCCGGCGCGACGGCCCAGTCATCCGTGGAACGCCAGTCATCCGCGGAACGGTTGACGTACACCAAGAACTTCCCTGGCAGCAACCCCGCGTTCCAACAACTCATACTCAATCGCGCCGGTGAGAGTGTCTATAAAGAAGCCGCGGACGACCCGGACCCTGTGAATTTCATCTTGCCGGACAAGATTACCAACCAGGTATTCGACCTGGCTAAGGAGCTCGGCTATTTCCGCAATCCCTTGGAGTCCGGCCTGAACATCGCCAGGATGGGCGAGAAGACCTTCCGCTATGAGGGCGCGGAAACGCACACGCAGACCTTCAATTACTCGGTCAACCCAGTGACCAGAAGCTGCTGGATCTCTTCGAGAAGATCGCGGAATCGCAACGACTGTTTATCCGGCTGGAATACGCCATGAAGTTCGACAGGCTGGGTGTGAACGCAGCTCTTGTCAATATTGACACCTCGCGGCAACATAACCGGCTCATCGGCGTCGATCATATGCTGCCGCTGCTTGACGAGATTATCAATAGCAAACGCTACATGAATATCTCGCGCAACCGTGCCGATGCCATCGCTCGCGGCCTGCGCCACGTGAACGGGCAGGGAGCACAGTAGCCGTGTCGTGGATGGTAACGCGCCTTGCGCTGCTGATGCTGGCCGCCGCCCTCCTTCCTGGATGGGCGCAAGAATCCACCGATACCACCACGGAACAGGAAGCGGAAGAGGTTGCTCTGCCCAGTGCGGAAGAGCAGGCGCTACGCCGTGCGGTGATCGACGCGCAGGGAAGCCCGGTCGATCTCGTCCGTGGTCTCGAACAGCACCTCCGGCTGTACCCCGAAGCCAAGCGGCGCGAGGACATCGAGTTTGCTCTCCTGAAGACCGCGCTCGACCTGAACGACGAAGCACGCATTCTCCGCTATGGCCAACTGTTTCTCGATACCGGCGCCAACGACGCCTCCGTGTTCGACCGTGTGCTGCCGCTGCTGTTGCGCGACAACGATTCCGCATCCGCCGCCAAGGCGCTGGATTACGCCAAGCGCTACCAAATAGCGGCAACCCAGATTGAAGAGGCTCCGCCCGCCATTGCCGCACAGCGCATCGTCTGGCGCAAGCGCGTGGACCGTGCCCGCAGCCGTGCCCTTGTCTTCGAAGCCCGCGCCCTTGGCCATCTGGGCAAACTAACCGAAGCCCTTCCCCTGGCAGAGCAGAGCTATGCAGTGGAACCAACCGCGGAGGCGGCGCGAGAAATCGCCACCCTGCTGCACAAAGCACAACGCTTTGAGGAAGCCATCGCGTTCCTTGCCGAAGCTTTCACCATTGAAGACGGCAACACCAACGCGCGCCAGCGCGCCGAGGACCGCGAACGCCTTGGGCAGATTTACCGACAGCAGTTCGAAAACGAACAGGGCTTAGGCGACCGTATCCTTGCCGCCTACGACCGTGCCCGGCAGCGCATCGAAGCCCGGCAGTTGGAACTCGCCGCCGTCGCCCCAAACGCCGGAGCGACCAAGCCCTCTGACTTCATCCTCAGCGGCATCAAGGGCGACACGCTCCCCCTCGCCTCGCTGCGTGGCAAGGTGGTGGTGGTGGATTTCTGGGCCACATGGTGCGGGCCCTGCCGCAAACAGTACCCGCTATACGAAGAGGTCCGCGATCATTTTTCCGGCACCGACCGCGTGACCTTCCTTTCCGTAAACACTGATGAAGACCGTGACGCAGTGCGGCCCTTCCTGGAAGACAACCAATGGACGCAGCCGGTCCACTTCGAGGATGGTCTGGCCAGTTTACTGCGCATTGCTTCGATTCCCACCACGCTCATCCTGGGCAAGGACGGCGAGGTCTTCAGCCGCATGAACGGATTCGTTCCTGAAACCTTCGTCGCGCAGCTCACTGCCCGCGTGGAGGAAGCGCTCGCCGCTGGCGATGACACTGAGCGCGCCGCTGGCGATGACACTGAGCGCGCCGCTGGCGATGACACTGAGCGCGCCGCTGGCGAAGACACTGAGCGCGCCGCGCGCTAGTCCCACGCAAAGCATATCGCTGGGATTTCGCCTCAGAGACTCTGCCATTACCCACCGCCGTCCATCCTGCAACTTCCGCCGCGGTGCCCGCATCTACCGTAACAGCGCTGTGAGTCCTCCATCTGTCATGTACCCTGTCATGCACCGCCGTCACTTTCTGGGAGGCCTGTTGCTGCCGTCGCTCCTGGTGTGGGCTCTCCGGCTTGACGCTGACCAGACTGCGCCCGACCGCCTGCGTGGACGACTGGAAGCCGCTACGGAGGACAGAGCCGGCTTGCGCCTGCCTGACGGCAGCTTCGTGGAACTCCACGGCGACGAGCAGACCCGGAAGGTATTGCACGACGAACGTCTCCGTGGCTGGGATTTCGAGGTGCATGGGCGTCGCCGTTCCGACGGAGGCTTCGACATCCTTCCCATCCACCGCGCCGCGCTGTTCACCTACCAGGGCACGAAATTGATGCGTGTCACCTACTACTGCGACGTCTGCGCCATCCGCACGTATTCCCCCGGCATGTGTATGTGCTGCCGTGAGGACTCCAGGGTGGATGTGGTGGACCCCGGCGCCATCACCAAGGCTGGCGGCTCCTGAGCCCTACTGGCTTTCGCCATCCGATCCTGCTTTCTCGAAGGCCGAACCGGCTACTGAGCCCGGTGTGCCGACAGCCTCCTGGGGAGTGAATTCGCGGTATTGCGGAACGCTCTCCGATACAACTCCTCCGTATTGCGAAACGAACTCGGCATCCGGTGGAA
>JAHCHD010000158.1 GCA_026129915.1 Bryobacterales bacterium | reverse complement strand
CTCGCCCTCAATCCGTGCAAGTCCCGTAGTGCTTCCAGCCCAGACTGTTCCGTTTCGATCCTCGAGCAGGTGGCGTATGCCACGGTTGGCAAGGAACTGCTGGCGTGGGCCACTGATCGAGGCATCCGGGTAACGAAAGAGGCCGCTGTCCGCACTCAGCCACAGTCCGCCGCCACGATCGCTGAGAATGGCGTGGATAGAAGCGTTAAATCCCAGGTCCTGTGTGGTGTAGCGCTTTGATCCCCGCGAAGTGACGTGACGCAATTCGAACCAATCGCTGATCCAGTATCCGTCGCCGGTCGAAAACGCCATTGCCCGTATCAGCGACGTCTCAATGGGGAAACCCGTTTGCTGCTGGGTAAACCGGCCGGCTTGCAGCAGGTGTAGGCCCCGGCGCCAGGTTCCAACCCAGATGCCGCCGTTGTTGTCGCCAAGGATGCTCGAAAGGAACTGGGCGTCGAGTCCCTCCCGCGGGCCGTAGGGCACAATGGGTCCACTGCGCCATCGGCTGAGTCCGCTCCGGCTGCCAATCCAGAGGCTTCCTTCTTCATCCTCAAACAGGGTGTGGACGAAATCGTCATCCAGTCCGTCCTGTTGGCTCCACCGTTGAGCCAGCTTGCCGTAGAGGCGATGGATGCCCTTGCCCCATGTAGCTGTCCATACCACGCCGTCGCGGTCCTCAACGATGCTGACGACCGGGCCTTCCATACCCGGACATGCAATGGCGCGCAGGTGCGGTTCGAACTCCAGATAGAAGAGGCCCGTCGTGGTTCCCAGATAGAGCGTGCCGCTGCGTCCACGTACTAACGAGAGGGGCCTTCCACGGGTGACATCGGTGGGCAAAAGCAGGCGGACGCTTGAGTCTCGCACCTCGAAGAGCCCGGCGTCGTCGCAGACCAGCACACGGCCGTCCTCCAGTTCCAGAACACCCTGCCAGCTTAGGTCGCCGCCGCCCTCAACCCCTAGCCGGTGCATGGAACCCTCCCTAAGCTCCCAGGTGCCATTGCCGGCGGCGATGAGGCGTCCATCACGGCGAACGACGGCGGAACTCGGCTGTCCGGATCTAATTCCCAGGACCTGCACCTTGCCATTCACCTGCAGGTAGGTTCCCGCGTCGCGGGACGAGATCCAAAGACTGCCATCGGGCATCACGGCCAGAGCGTTGATCCATTCGCGCGAGATGCCGGTGGCCTCGTCTAGCACCACCGGATAGAATTTGAGGCCATCAAAGCGAGCCACGCCGCCGGAGGTGCCCACTACCAGCAGACCTCCCGGTTCCTGTGCTAGCGACGTGACGTAGTTCTGCGGCAGGCCCTGCTCCACCTGCCAGTGCTTCTTCGCATACTGCGACATCGCGAAGGTGGGGTCGAGGGCGAAAAGGCCATCTGGAAACGCAAGGCAGGCCAGGGCTGCGGCGCTGACAACGAGGCGGCGCAGGGCGAAGTGTGTATTGGCGGTTCGCATTGGAGCGATCACGGCACGCGACGTCCTAGCCGAAGTCGAAACCACCGATGGCGTAAACCAGCGAAGCCTCACCAGCGAACGGAGGTGGATTCTGCCGTCCGGCGACGCGCATCCTGGCCAACACACGCTGGGGCGTGAAGCCATGCTGATTGGCAAGCAGCAGGGCGTGGGTGTTGTCGGTATTCAGGTCCCACTGTAGCGGCTCTCCGGCACTGGCAGATAGCGCCCACAGTAGCAATTGTTCGGCTGCCTCCGGTGTGGCGCAGACCATTGGCCCCAGATGGCGGGCTCTTGCACCGGGCCGCAGCATGGCATAGCCCTGTTCGCCCGGCAGGACGGCCAGCCGCAGGCCAGGGATGGGAAGCAGCAAGTTCAGCAGCCTTTGGCGATCGGCTCCGAAACCGGCGCGGTCGAGCGAGAAAGGAAGTGGTCCTGCCGGCAACAGGTTGGACGCGGGCCGGGGGGCGCCGGCGAGCAGCAAATGGCGCTCCATGCGGCTCTCTGCCACAAAGCCCATTCGCTCATACAATGGCTGGCCAAGGTGGGAAGCATCGAGCTTGATCCACGCCGTGCCCCGGTCGCGCAGCCAATCAAGTGCATGCTGAGTGAGCGCCGTGCCGTAGCCCTTGCCACGGTCGGCAGGATCGGTTAGCACCATCGCCACCCATCCGAGGTCGTCACCGTAGGGAAACGCCATGGAGGTGCTGGCGAGGCGTCCATCACACCATAGCCCAAAGCAACTATCGGGGGCGAAGGTCAACATGCGCTCCAGGTCAGCGAGTGTCTGGTTCCAGCCCGCGAAACCTGCAAGGTCCAGCACACGAGGAAGATCACTGGCCGCGAGGGTGCCTATCGAGCCACTACCAGCCATGGTTAGTCCCGTGAGGCTGCCGAAAGCGTTTGTGAATCTTCGTTGCCAGGCAGGTCTCGCACTCGCAGTCGCCGGAAGTAGATTTCGCCGCCGTGGTCCTGCAGCGTGATGTGGCCTCGCCCATTCATGCCGAATCCCGCCCAACGCGCGAACTTGCTTTTGGCCACCAGTTCCCGAAACTCTGGGGCTTGCCGGTTGAACTCCAGCAGTTTCTCGCCGTTCAGCCAGTGTTCCACCAGCGCGCCGCGCACCACAATTCGTGACTCGTTGAAGGCTCCATCCGGCCGCAGCACACCGCCGTTTGGGGCAAGCATGTCGTAGAGCGCGCCGGTGCTGTGCAGCGGCTGGCGGATCGGCTGGGCGGAGTCTTTCTCCACCTGGATTTGATATTCGAAGGAAACGGGGCTGCGGTTCGGGGCCAGATATTCATCCACCAGGTACTTCACGCCGCTATTGACGCCGGGCGCGGCTTTCCACTCGAAGGCGAACTCAAAGTTACCGAAGAGTTCCTGTGTCATCAGGTCCCCGCCCACCTGACGCTCCGGGCTCCGTGCGTAGAGATGGAGGCAATGATCCTCGACGGTCCAGCGGTCCGCGACGACGGTGGCTTTGCGAAAGCTGCGCCATCCCAGGAGGCTGTCGCCATCAAAAAGCAGCCGCCAGCCTGCAGTGGCTTCGGCCGGAGTAAGCACATTGTGATTCGGAGACGAGTTTGTGCGCTGCGCGAATGCAGGCGCCACGATGAAGACTGCTAACAGAGCTGACAGCAGCAAGCGGAGCAGGCGCATGATGGGTCCCCCGTGAGAGCGGGCGCAGGACCTGGCAGGGGTCCTGACGCCTCAACAGAACAGAATGCTCCTATCATAGCGGGGCTGAGCCATACATGCGAGGGGCTCATGTTCAGATCACCTCACAAGACATTGGGGTTGTGCGCGTTCGCCATTCTAGTTGTACTTGCGCTTGTCGCGCTTTCGGCGGAGTTCCGAGGGGTCGATATCGGAAAGTTCGTCATCGAAGCTGACGGGGCGGCTATCAGTCTTGGCGTCGCCGCGCGATTCCCCCCGGAAACCCACCTCTTCGTCCCGACTGATGCGCCTCAGGGCATGCAGCCCTTCCAGGATGAACTCGCCGGCTGATGCGCGCAGGGCATCGGGCTCATTGGCGCCCAGTCCGAGATGTCGCACCTTTTCAAGCAGGCCTTCCACTTGCTGAAGCTGCCCCAGCAGTGCTGCAGAATCCATGGTTTCCTCGATCTTCACGGTACCGCCGCGGTCGAACCATTTCACGCAAGCACTGAGGTTTGCCTCCTCCAGACAGCCCTTGAACACACGCCCGATGGCGTTGCGGATGATTTCGCGCGCTACCGCGTCTCCACCCTTCAGTTCCCCTTCATACTCCAGTTCAATCTTGCCGGTGATAGCGGGCAACGCAGCGTAAACGTCGCTGACGCGAGGCACCACGGTGCTTTCGCCGTTCACCAATGCGCGTCGCTCAGCATTTGAGATCACATTTTCCAGAGTGGTGATGGCCATGCGCTGGCTAACACCAGACCGTTTGTCCACGCGACGGTCTTCGCGCGCCACAAATGCAATTTGCTCCACCACCTGCGTCATGAAAGGCGGCAGACACACAGCGCCAGCGTCACTGCGCTTGCTCCAGGCTTCCTGCATGGTGATGGCTACACCGTGCTCGACGGTGAGGGGGTAGTGCGTACGGATCTCGCTGCCGATGCGGTCTTTGAGCGGGGTAATGATCTTGCCGCGCGCGGTGTAGTCTTCCGGGTTGGCGGTAAACACAAGTAGCACGTCCAGCGGCAACCGCACCGGGTAGCCTTTGATCTGGACGTCGCCCTCCTGCATGATGTTGAACAGACTCACCTGAATGCGCCCGGCGAGGTCAGGCAGCTCATTGATGGCAAAGATCGACCGATTCGCGCGGGGCAGCAGTCCATAGTGGACGGTGAGTTCGTCCGCTAGGTTGATGCCCTGCCGCGCGGCCTTGATGGGGTCGATGTCGCCGATCATATCGGCCACGGTAACGTCCGGAGTGGCCAGCTTCTCTACATAACGCTGTTCCGCGGTCAGCCACGCGATGGGGGTTTCCTCACCGTGGTCTTCCAGCAGATTCTTGGCGTAGCGGCTTACCGGTGCATAGGGATTGTCGCGAATCTCACTGCCCGCTACGTAAGGTGCTGCGGGGTCAAGCAGTGTGGTGAGCATGCGGATGAGCTTTGTCTTGGCTTGCCCGCGCAGCCCAAGCAGAATGAAGTTATGGCGCGATAGCACTGCATTCACGATTTGCGGAATCACGGTGTCTTCGTAGCCATGAACACCAGGAAAGAGGTTCTCGCCCGTGCGAAGACGTGCGATTAGGTTGGCGCGCAGCTCGTCCTTGATGCTTCGTTGTCCGAGGCGCGCCTCACTGAAGCGCTCATCGCGGCGCAGTGCGCCCAGGGTATGCGGCAAGTCCCAGGTGTTCATTTCAATTCCCTCTCACGGCGACGGAAGTTCCGGGCCGCTGTTAGTTGTACGGATGATCGCGGGTCGCGTTGCGGGTCAGCAATTTCTTTGCTAGATGTACCTGGCCGCACGGGTAGTCCCGGACGCGGGCGCTCGCGGGGAATGCTACCATGGCAAATACCTTCGAGGGGAATCCGCCGTGCCCGATTTTGAGCGTCTGTGGCCGCGTTTGCAGCAGTTGGGTTTGAACGCCTACGAAGCCCGTACCTACCTGGTGCTACTGGGGCACCCGCGCTTCAAGGCAATGGAGGCCGCAGCCCGCGCCAACGTGCCTCGCCAGAAGATCTACGAAGTACTGGACAGCCTTTATGAAAAGGGCTTTGCCGAAGTGTTGCAGGAGAAGACGAAGTCGTTCTCCGCGGTGGAGCCCGGCGTGGCCATTCCCGCCTATCTCGCCCGCAAGCAGCGCGAACTGAGTGAGCAGATCCAGGAGCAGAACCTCCAGGCGGCGCATGTCGTGCAGGCCATCGAAACGCTGTGCTCGCAAGGGATTGCTGAGCGAGCCAACCTCGATTACCTACGAATTATCAACGAGGCATCCCAAACCGCAAGCCATTTCCGGGACATGCTGGAATCGGCCCGCGAGGAGTATCTGGAGTTTGCGCGCCCCCCCTACGCTGTGGATCCGCTTGACGAATTGCTGGTGCGCCAGGCCTGCGCCCGCGGCGTGCGCATCCGTCTGCTGATTGAGCCACAGCGACCTCACATCGACCACGACCGCGAAATGGCCGTGCACCACCGCGAGCGGCTCATCGAATACCAGAATGCCGGTGTGGAGATACGGGAAGCTCCGGAACTGCCGATGAAACTGGCGCTGTTTGACGGCAAGCAGGGCATTCTTGCGCTGCTTGACCCGCTCTCCACACGCCAAAGCTGGACCGCCATCCGTTTTGACCACGCCGGTTTCGCTGCTGCCATGCGCGAACTGTTTGAACTGCGCTGGATGGCTGCAGGCGCCTCGAACAGCCTCAATCCTGGGTGACCGTGGGACGCCGATAGTAGTTGATTAAGTCAACACTGGTAGGCACCCGGTCAAGCTGACGGAACATAGCTAGCACTTGGCCCCGGTGCAGCGTGCCGTGGTTCACCACGTGCATCATCAATTGCCACAACGGCTGCTCGAACTCATTGCCTCGCGCGTTCCGAAACCGCAGATGTTCCCGCCACTGCTCTTCCGTGCGCGACTCAGCGAACGAGACCACATCGTCAAGCAAACGCATCCAGCGGGCGCGCAGGTCATCCAGATCAGTGCCTGGATTGTAGTCGGCTAGCAAGCTAGCCGGGTGCTGTTGGAAACGGCTCCACCAAATGGAATCTGCCTGAAAAAGATGCACCAGCGTACTCCAGATCGTAGGGTAGGCCGTGTGCATATCTTCGTTCAGTTCCTCATAGGTAAGGGCCGCGCAGGCCTTGAGCGTTTCCGCCGTGGCCCAGCGGGTGTAGCGAACATAATCCGCCAGAACTTCAGGAGCTAGCGACATATCTTTCAGGCTGCCATCAACTTGCGGGTGTATTCAAGGTTCCGCCGCATGTCGGCAGGGATATCGCCGCTGGGTGAGGGCAGTTCCAGGTTGATGAAACCCTCGTAGCCAATTTCATGCAACGCCGCGGCGGATTCAGCCAGGGGTACCGCGCCGGAACCCAGATACCCGCGCTCCTTGAAGTGCACCTGACCAATCCGCTGCTTGCCCAGCCAGCGGATTTCCTTGGGCACATCAAAGCCGTTGTAGTGGGAGTTTGCCACGTCGTAGTAGACCTTCAGGTAGTCGGAACCCACCCGGTCCATCATGAAGGCGTTGTCCTCGGCGGAAATCGTGTTTTCAAGGGCCAGGACTACCTTTGATCGTTCCGCTTCGCCGATGATTTCCTTCAGGATGTCAGCCACCCGGGCCATGTCATCGCGGTTATCCAAAGCGCCTTTGCCAAAATAGGGCAGCAGGATCAGCGGAGCGCCCATCGCCCTGGTGATACGAATGGCATCCGAGGTGAACTTAGCCCCAAGCGGATCCAGCTTCATGTAATGGACGTGCAGCACGTCCAGGCAGGTGCTGGTGAGGGTGATCCTGCGCTCGCGGGCGTCGGTCACGAATCGCGACTGCATCACCGCGGAATCCATGGGCAGTGCGCCGTCGGTGACCTTGCGGCCCAGGCTCACTTCAAGTCCTTCAAAGCCAATCTCCGAGGCCATCGCAATGGCGGTGATGTCCGCGGCCTTTCTGAGGTTCCAGTCACATACCCCAACCTTGATATGTGCCCTTGCCGGCAGCAGGGCTGGCAGAGCGAATGGGGCAGCGGCAAGCACGGTGCGCCGTGTAAGCATGGAAACCTCCTCGGGAGTCGCAAAAACGTTGCTCGCTATTGTACGCGACGCGACCCCGCCGGGGAAGCCCCTGAAGAGCAACGGATAATACTCAAGGCTCGCTTTCGAGGGAGGGCGGTACTGGGATGCGGGCCTCAAACCCCGCCCACTGGTCGCTCGCCAGACACTCGCCCACGCCCAGCACGCGGTAGGGCGTTTGCGCCTCGGCGCACGCTGCTTCAAACACTGACGGTTCCTCGGTGTTGAAGGTGAACATGTGGTAGTGGTGAGGAACTACCACCTTGGCGCCGATCTCCTTCCCCAGCCAGGCTGCCTCAGTGGCGCTCAGGTTTCCCGCCACCCGTCGCTCCGGTCTGTAGCCATTGATGGGCAGCAGGGCCACGTCGATATGGAATGGGCGGAGCAGTTCCACCATGCCGTCGTAAAGCCGGGTGTCACCGCTGTGATACACGCACCACTCTCCGAAACGCACCACGAAACCAAGGAAGCGGCAACGGTCCTCTTCATCGCGCTCGATGGTGTCGTGGGCGGCAGGGACTGCATGGATCTCGAAAGGACTAATCTCAATCCGGTCGCCGTCGTTCAGGCCAACGGCGAAGCTGGAGTTGCAGCTCAGCCGCTCCGCCGCGAACAGGCGATTAGCCTCCGGCAGGACGAAGTGGGTGGAATCCTTGGCGGTGAGGATGGGCAGCAGCGTGTCGCGGTCCAAATGGTCAGTATGGTTGTGGCTGGAAGTGACAATCTCCACGAAGCCCAGGGCCGCGGGGTCGATGGCCAGTTCGCTCATCCGGGTGTGTGGCTTATCGGTTCCGGCATACTTTTCGCTGAGCGAATCAGAGAGATACGGGTCAAACAAGATGTGCGACTGGCGGTGCTGCAGCAGAAAACCGCTCTGGCCAAGCCACCACAGCCGGAAATGGCCATCATAGCGGTTGCGCGCAAAGATATCGGCGAGCAGCGCCTCGTGTTTCTGGAAAGCGGGAATCAGGGCGTCGCTCATGCCAGCCCAAGCTCCTTGCGAACGATACGCACCCCTTCCACCATGTGCTGCAGCTTTGGCCGCGCCGCCCAGCGCGCCGTCTGGCTGAGGCCGCAATCCGGAGCGAACGAAAGCCGCTCCGGCGGGGCATGCGCCAAGCAGCGTCGCACCCTGGCGGCTACGTCCGCCGGTGTTTCCACGTAGTAGCTCTTCACGTCGATAATGCCAACGCTGACGTCCCGCACCTGGGCGATGTCACGAATGATCTCCAGCTCAGCGAACTCGCGACTGGCCATTTCCAGGTGGAGCTCGTCAACGGCGAAATCAAGAAATGCGGGAAACATCGGCGCATACTGGCGCGGACCCACCGCGCGCGCCTTATAGTTCCCAAAACACAAATGCGTGGAGAGGCGACAGCGGCCTACTGCCGGTGCCGCGGTTCGGTTGAACAGGTCAACGAAGCGGCGCGTGTCCTCCCGGTGCGCGTAGCAGCTCATTGACGGCTCATCAATGGTGATCTCCTGGCATCCCGCCTTTACGAGCGCATCAATCTCCGCGGCCACCAGAGGCAACAAGGCTTCGGTGATTGCCCAGCGGTCAGGGTATTGGGCGTTTGGCAGCAGGCGTCCGCTCAGCGTGTAAGGGCCGGGGATGCTCGCCTTCAGCACGGGACCCGCAGGGGCCAGGCGGCGCAGACGTTCATACTCATCCACCACGCCTAGTCCGCGCGACGCGGCCAGAGTTCCGATGATCACGTGCTTTCCGCGTTGGTCATGAGCGGGAGGACCGAAGCGGCGCGGCGAGGCGGGTTCCATCGCCAGGCCATCAAGGAAGCCGTAAAACGACAGGTTGAAATCGAGCCGCGATTGCTCACCGTCGGTAATTACATCCAGTCCCGCTCCTACCTGATCCAGGATCGCGATCATGGTGGCGTCGTCCTGCAACTCGGCGTAGTCCGCACTGCCAAATTCGTTCAGATGCTGGCTGGCAAACTCCACCCAACCCGGGAAGGGATAGCTGCCAATGACGGTGGTGCGAAGCGGAATGGGCTGCATACCTTTGGCTCCTCAGGAGAAATTACAAGCGTATCAGCATTGGCTGTTTGCAGACGTAAAACATCGTAAATGCTAGTTCGAACACGGGTTGTCGGCAATGGGCATCAACACCTGTCACCCCGATGTCACACATGCGCATGTTACGGGCCGCACTGTTCACACTTGTGCTCTATCAATAGCCCCGCGCCAACGTGCATCCTGGGGACGGACACACCGCAAAGGGCCAACGGTGAGGAAGCCGCATCTTCCTCACCACCCAGCGGCGCGGTGATCTGATTCTGAGTAGTGGAGGAAGTCTTGCGATTCGCATCATTCCTTATGGGGACTTGCCTTGTTTGTGTTGGTTGCCTGCCTACGATGGCTTCACCCATCGTAGGAGGCAGCACCTCGATCACCCTTATCGATGAGTTCGCTGGCCTCGCATTCGACACCACGCCTCTTGGTGGCGTAACCCTCTCCCACCTGAGCCTGAGCTTTCCGATTGCAGGTGTCAGCATCGACGAGACCACCCTGCTGGGCACCTTCGAGAGCGAATCCGGCGAGGCCGAGCTTTTTGACGTATCCCTATCGGATGAGACCAATCGCCTGCAGTTCCTGAATCTGGTGGTAAACACGCTCACCGGGCGAGTGTTTGCGATGGTTCAGGTGAATAGTGCGAATGAGGGAGTTCCGTCTGTCTTCGTGCTGGGGGACGATCGATCCCTGAGGTTGTCGATTCCCCTGGAGGCGCTCGCAGCCGCAGCCTTTGGTTTTGGGAACGACACGCTGAGCAGGCTTCAGACGGGCTCCGCCGACTTTGAGGTCGCCCCGCAGTCGGAAGGCGCAATTCCTGAACCATCCACGTTGCTGATGCTGACTTCCGGTGTGGCTCTATTGTGGATGGGGCGTCGCCGCTTCGTTCGCTAGCCGCGCCTGCGACTCCGGGTGGTGCCCCCGGGGAATAATCACGGAAGAGCCTAGCCGCTCACGGTCCAGCCGGCGTCCACCCCCAGCCCTGCGCCCGTCACCATACGTGCGCTGTCGCCCAGCAGGAACAGTGCCGTGCGTGCCACGTCGTCCGCATCGATCATTGATTCCGCCAGAGGCTGTTTGCGGCGCATCAGTTCTTGAATTGCCTGGTTGCTTTGCGCGCGCAAACTCATTGGAGTTCGCACCAGCCCAGGCGCGATGGCGTTCACGCGAATCTTGTGGGGTGCGTAGTAACTGGCCATTGCCCTGGTTAGGCCGATGACGCCGCCCTTGGCCGCGGCGTAAGCGTGAGTGGCGAAGAAATCCCGCTGCGGCGAATAAGCGGTGACGGTAGCCATGTGCAGGATCGCGCCACGCATCCCATCGTCGCCAGGCGCTTGCGCCAGCATCTGCCGCAGGGTGGCGCGGCTCAGCAGGAATAGGGTACGCAAGTTGCCGCGTACGGTCTCATCGAAGCCCTCGTCTGTGCATTCGTGCACGGGCCCGTCCCCGAAGCGACGCCCGCTTAGCCCCGCCACGTTGAATAGCAGATCGATTCGACCGAAGGCTTCGCTGCACGTAGTCGCCGCACGGTCCGCGGTGGCGGCCTCGCTTAGGTCGCCCGCCACGGTTAGCAGCCGGTCCTCACCGGCCTGCAGGTCCTGCCGCAGAGTATCGCAATCCTCCTGCCTCAGGCTCACCACGCACACCCGCGCACCGGCTTCCAGCGCCAGCCGCACGGCACAGGCCGCAATGCCCGTGGCTCCCGAAAGCAACAGTGTTTTTCCTTGAAGGGAAGGCAACATAGTGACGCCAGCTCAGTACTTCACGCGAGTCCACTTGCCCGCTTTCATCGATTGGTAACCGGCGTCCAAGATGCAGTTGACGGAATAGCCATCAAAGTAGTCCTCTCGCGGGGGCTTGCCATCGCGAACGCACTCCACACAGTGCCGC
>JAHCHD010000157.1 GCA_026129915.1 Bryobacterales bacterium | reverse complement strand
TCGATGTCAACAATCTGATCGTTCGCGTGGTCGTCGGGGTCCACCACGAAGTGGATCGTACCGCGCAAGGCTTCATAAGCACCCGCACTACCGAAGGCCTTACCGTTCAGCACAGTGCCGCTCCACGACACCTCTACGTGGTCTACCTTGGCTTGCAGTGCGACCGCGATAAGCAGCGCAAGCAGCGCGATTCGTAGCACGGAAACTCTCAATGTGCCTCTCCTTCAGGCGCCTGCTGGCAGAAAGCGGCGCTCAGTGTACTGGCGGCTTAGCCGCAGGTTGTCGGTAAGGTTGCGGGTATGCCGCGTGTCCTTTTCCCAGGCCAGTTCCACCATCAGGTAGCCCTGGAAGCTGGTCTCGCGCAGATAGCCGGCGATGGGACGATAGTCGAGATCGCCATCATCCAGGCATTCCCACCAGGCACCCCTCCGTGAGTTGCGGAGGTGCACGCTTTCAAGGCGCGGCCGGCATTCGCGCAGGATGGCCAGCGCGTCCTGTCCGGCGCGATGGGCCCAGTGGGTATCCAGGCAGATTCGGACGTCCTTGGCGTCTGTGTGCTGTAACCAGTAGCGCCAGTTGCGGGCACCTTCCAGCATCTCCGCATCGTGCTGGTGCAGCAGCAGCGTAAGGCCTTCCGCGCGGACAGCACTGGCGAGCTTGCGAATGCCCTCCGCTTCCACAGCCAGTTCATCATCGGTCTTGCGGGCCTTTTGTGGTTTCGGATTGGGATTGCAATCCAGAAACCTGGCGCCCGCCGCCGCCGCATTGCGGGCAACGATTACCGCGCTAGAGATGGCAGCCGCCTGCTCACCGCGATCATAGAGCTTCGCACCGGTATAGACAATGGGGAAGCGGATACCAAGTGCCTTGGACGCGTTCACCAACCCAGGCTGAAGATCGGGCGTCACCAGATCCCCAATCAGTTCCAATTGCCGGATGCCCGCGTCGGCATTCGCCTGCAGCATGGCCGGAAGGTGATCGCGAAGACGCTCGCCACGTCGCTGGTGGTGCTGGGTGAATACATACACCTGCGCCCCGACGCGCGACGCGCTTTCCCCGGCTGCGCCTGGAGCCGCCTGGGCCGCGACGAAGTCCATCCACGCCCCGCAACTCATTGCCGCGCCACCCCACAGGGTACGCCGGAAGAATTCGCGCCGGTGGACCATCATGCGCTTCATGCTATCGCATCGGGCAGGACCGCACGGCAATGTGGGCACACCATCGCTCAGCACGGACGCCACCCGGGGAGGCGCGCGAACTCTTCCCGCCGCCCACTTCAAGTCGGATACGATGACGGCATGCGTTCGAGAACCACTTGGTTGCTTTGGCTGCTGGCGACGATCACATTGCTGCCATGCGCTTCGTACAGTCAAATCGCTGACTCCGCAGATGACATGGTCGCTGAGATCCCCGTCAACTACACCGAGGCCAAGGTGGGCAGGTACACGCTGCCCGACCCGTTAACGACAAACGATGGGCGGCCGGTACGTGACGCCGAGAGCTGGTTGACCGGGCGGCGTCCGGAGATTCGCAAGCTGATCGAGGCACATTGGTTTGGCCGTGCTCCCGGCCGTCCGCAGGCGATGACGGTTGAGGTGGTGGAGAAAGGCACTCCGGCCTTTGACGGTAAGGCGATCCGGCGGCAGGTTACTCTGCACTTCAGCCACCATCGCAATGGTCCGCGGATGGACCTGTTGATCTACCTGCCGGCCGATGCGAAAGGTCCGGTGCCGTTGTTCCTCAACATGAGTTTCTTTGCGAACAACCTTGCCGTGGACGACCCGAACGTCCAGGTGGGCCGGCGATGGGACAGAGAATCCCAAACTCAGGTAGCCGCCAATCCTCCGCCGCCAGGAAGCAGGAGGTTTCCTCCCTTTCCGGTGGAGCGGTTTCTGGCGCAGGGCATTGGCGTGGCCACGTTCAATAAGGACGACCTGGCTCCGGACTTCGTGGGTAGCGAGGGATTGGGCGTGAAGTCGCTCTATCTGAAGCCCGGCCAAGGCAAGCCGGCTGAAGACGAATGGGGCGCCATTGCGGCCTGGGCTTGGGGTGCCAGTCGCGCACTCGATTACCTCGAGACCGATTCGGGGGTTGACTCGAAGAGGGTGGCCATCCACGGTGTTTCGCGCCTTGGAAAGACAGCCTTGTGGGCGGGCGTTGCGGATGAACGATTCGCGATGGTGATTTCCAGTTGCTCCGGAGAAGGGGGCGCCGCAATCGCCCGCCGCAACTATGGCGAGACCTTGGCACACATGTCGGCGCCCACCCGGTATTCCTATCAGTTCGCGGGCGACTATGCGAAGTACGCCCATCGAGTGAACGAATGGCCGGTGGACGCGAATCTGCTGCTGGCAATGGTTGCACCGCGCCCGCTTCTGCTGCAAACGGGCAACACCGATAAGTGGTCAGACCCTTACGGCGAATTCCTGGCCGCGGTCGCCGCTGAGCCGGTTTACGAGTTGCTTGGCAAGAAGGGTCTGGGAACCACCCGGTTTCCTCAGGCTGGCGAGCCAGTGCTGCATGACATCGGCTACTACATGCACGACGGCGGCCACGGCACCGTACCGTCAGACTTCGAAATTTATATCCGGTTCATGCGAATGCACCTGATGCGGCAGGGCGGGCTTTGATGGCCGACGCCGGGTTCGCATGGAGACCGGGAGGCTGAGGCGGCCGGCTATGCCAGGAAGACCTGGCGCGGTGGCTTGCTGTATTCTGGTTCAATTCGCCCATGAATCCAGCAGTTCACCTGTGTGTCGTATTGCTTCTGGTAGCGCTACCTGCTGTTGCGCAGCGCGGCGTCCAACTGCCAGTGGAACTGGAACGCACCGCGGCGCTGCGGAGCGAGACCATTGAGATCAATGGTCTCAGCCGTGAATCCCAGTACAGTCTCCTGGTCAGCGCCGACTCGCTCGCCGGTTTGCAGGACGACGCGCGGGTTGCGGTGCAACTCGTGCAGGGCGCGGTGATTCTTGCGGCCAAGACCCTGCATACAGGCGACGCTGACTTTTATACCCAGTTCCGCGTGCCCAGCGCGGGCGCAGCGCAGTTAGTGATCGCGAACCACGGCGCGCAAGGCAATTACACCCTGCAAGTGAATCGCTGGCCGCTCTCAAACCTGGTGCGCCGCGGACCTAATGCCCGCTGGCAGGACGCCATGGACATCCCTCTCGGCGGCACCGTGTTTGCCTCCGGTGACGACACACCCTACATTCCGCTACCCTGGGCTGCGCGCGCCGCAGTGGCGGAAGACCCTGCCCATACCCACTGGTATCGCTTCCAGTTCAGCGGACCGCCCCGCCTGGTCTTCTTCCAGGTGGACCTTATGGAGCGAGACAACATCCCCGTGAACATTGGCGTCTATCGCGAGCAGGCAGGCAAGCTGGAAGAGTTCTTTGAGGGTGAAGACCCGGTTACGCTGCCTCACGAAGTGCAGGCCCTTCCGGGCAACAAGTTCACTCCACGTCTGTTGGAGGAGCCGGGAGCTTACTACGTGGCTGTGCGCGCCGCGCACCCGGAATACAAATTGCGCACCCGTGTCTATAACCAGCCTCCGTACAAGGATCCAAAGGAGGCAGTGCGCACGGCGCTCGACTATATCCTTGGCTCGGGTGATTCCTGGCACGCCAACACACCCCGGCGCGGAGGTACGCTCAGCCGCGTGGATGCCGTGCATCAGGAAACCTCACTGTGCGTGGCTTGCCACGTGACGCACTTCTCGCAGAGGGCACAGCTTTACGCAACCCGTCAGGGCTATCCCGTGGTGCAGCGACAGCAGTTGCAGTTCATGACAGAGCGTTTCTACCAGAACCCTCGCCCGCTTTACGGCTTTGAGGAGGAGGGCGCGGTATGGAGCCGTATGATTTCCGCAGCGGCGAATGTGCTGGGGCGCATGGCGCATCTTCTGGACCTGTTTGAGCAGCAAGTGAGCGGGGAACGCCGTGGATGGTTCCACGATGGGGTGAACGAATACCTGCGGCTTTACTATGACGGGCGCGACAAATTGCCCGGCGACGAAACCAACGGCAACACTCCGCTGGTGAGCGCACAGGAAGTTGCCTGGTATGCCTGGGCATCCAATAAAGACGGCCGCTTGCCTGAACTGGTGGCGAAGGGAGAAGTGAAGAATCTCATCGACCTTTGTTACCAGACGCTGGCTTTGGCAGAGATGGATCCGGAACATTACCGCGACAAGATTGCCGCCAACGCAAAGCGCATCCTGAGTCTGCAGCGCGAGGACGGCCAGTGGGCTGCTCCATTCAAGCAAGGTGAACCCACGGTGGAGTTCCAAACCGGCCACGCCCTGTGGGCGCTGCACGCAGCGGGCATTCCGGCAGAACACCCGCAGGTGGCGAAGAGCCTGGCATATCTGCTGAGCCGCCAGCAGCGATGGGGCGGGTGGCTGGATCCGCTGCAATCGTATGAAAACTTCCGGACACCGTTCCGCGAAACGCAGATGGCCGTGCTGGCTTTGAGTGCGTACTATCCGAACGGCCCGCGCGCTCGCGGTTGGGACGCCACTCCGCCCGAACGCTTGGCTACTAATCCCACCACGCTGCTGCGCCAATTGGATGAGGTGTGGAGTGAAGGCAGCCCAGCACTGCTCCAGGATATTCACGAAGCCGCGGAATCGAACGACGCGCTCATCCGCCAGGCAGCAATAGAAGCCCTGGGACGACTGGCCATTGCCCCGCGCCCGGAGGCACTAGGCGACCCCAGCAAGCTGGTGCAGCGGACCGCGGCATGGGCCACGCGGCAGGCACTCACCCGTAACGGAGCGGCGCCACGGGCGGCGCTGCAAGCGTCCCTGGCGTCGTCGGACGACCGCATCCGATGGGGTGCGGTCCGTGCTTTCCATACGCATCTCAAGGTGCTTGCGGAGGAGCAACTGTTCGCTGATGCACTGCTCGCCCGGATGGAGGACCCCGTGCCTTCCATTCGCATGGAGGCTGCCAAGGCCTTGTGGCAGCTTTGGTTCTGGAATGCCAGCGACGCGGTTCGCAGCCCCATTGAGGATGCCTTCCTGGCGAGATTGGGCAAGGAGACCCACCCCTGGGTGCAACAGAACCTGCGCCATGGCATTTACAATCTTGCGGACGAGAACATCCGTTATCTCTACAACAACTGGGTGCCCGGCCTTGCTCGACAGGAAGACCGGGACCGCGTGATCCGGGGACGCCTTCGCGTGGAAGCGCGGCTCGCCGCAAAGTTCGCGCAGACCCTGGAATCCGGCTCTTCCAATGCCCGCAAGGAACTGCTGCGCGCGCTCACGGAGTACCCGCTTCGCCGCGCGGACATTTACGATCTGCAGGCTGACCTCGCGCACCCCGCCCCACCGGTGTACAACCGAATCGGCAACGATGTGGAGCAGATCACATTCTTCGGCCCTAGCGCGGAACGGTTCGCCCAGGCGCTTAGCCCGCTGTTGGATGAAACGGATCCCGAGATGCGGCGTCTCGCCGGGAACGCGGTGCTTCTTGTGCGCGAAACCCGCTTCGGCGATGTGAACCGCTTGGCTGGAGCGACCGGCCAGCACGTACAGTTCGTCACCGCCAAGGTGCAGCAGATGCCGGAGGCCGTCGAAGTTGCCCGCGCCTTGAAGCCACCACCGGTAACTCGCGCGTCTGCGACGCCGGGCACGGCATCCGCCCCTAAACGAAGGCTTGATGAAACCTTCTTTCGTGGCTACGTGCAACCCATCCTTGAAAAACGCGGCAAGGACGGCTACGCCTGCGTCCACTGCCACGCCTCGCATGCCATCTTCAATGCAACCTGGGGCACCGTGATGCGGGTGGTGGATACTGATACACCGCAAAACAGCTTGATCCTGCTTAAGCCCACTTCTACTGCGGAGAGTGAGGGCGTTGCCGGGGCAGGCACCGTGGCCCATGGTGGCGGCATTCGTTTCGCCAAGGACTCCCCGGAATACGTCACCATCCTGGAGTGGATCAAGGGCGCGGTGGAATAGTATAGAATTCGGCGCTCCGATGCGTCGCGAAGGAGATCGCCATGCAGCGAAGAGAGTTCCTGCGAAGCAGCCTGTTCGGCACCCTGGGAACGGCAGCACTTGGCGCTGCGGGCTGCCAGACCGCAAATGCCCAACCCAACGTGTTGGTGATCCTTACCGACGATCAGGGCTGGGGTGACCTTAGCGTCCACGGCAACACGAACCTTGCCACGCCGCATGTCGACTCGCTGGCCAAAGATGGTGCGCTCTTCGAACACTTCTTTGTGTGCGCGGTGTGCGCTCCTACGCGCGCGGAGTTCCTCACCGGCCGTTACCACCCGCGGGGCGGCGTTCGCGGGGTAAGCACCGGCGCGGAACGGCTGAACCTGGAGGAGCGGACCATTGCCAACGTATTCCAGGACGCCGGCTACGCCACCGCCTGCTTCGGCAAATGGCACAATGGCAGCCAGCATCCCTACCACCCCAACAGTCGCGGCTTCGAGGAATACTACGGCTTCACGTCTGGCCATTGGGGAGATTACTTCGACCCCGAACTGGATCACAACGGCGAACTTACCCACGGTAAGGGCTTCCTGGCGGACGATCTCACAGACCATGCCATCGCCTTCATGAAACGACAGGAGCAGAAACTCTTCTTCTGCTACCTGCCCCTCAACACCCCCCATTCGCCGATGCAGGTGCCAGACCGCTTCTACGAGAAGTTCGCCACCTTTGATCCCGCGATGAAGGCCACAGACGCCACTCAGGAAGATGTGGCCATGACCCGCGCCGCGCTGGCCATGTGCGAGAACATCGACTGGAACGTGGGCCGCCTGCTTTCTGCACTGGACGAGATGAACCAGGCCAACAACACCATCGTTGTTTACTTTGGCGACAACGGCCCCAATAGCTGGCGCTGGAACGATGGCATGAAGGGACGCAAAGGCACCCTCGACGAGGGCGGACTGCGGGTCCCTTGCCTGATGCGCTGGAACGGCCAGATTTCGCGTGGCGCCCGCATCGCGCCCATTGCCGGCGCCATCGACCTGCTGCCCACCCTGGCCGATCTTGCCAATGTCCCGGTGAGCGGAACCAAGCCTCTCGATGGCCAGAGCCTGAAACCACTGCTGGCGGGCAACCAGTCTGCGTGGCCCAATCGCCGCATTTTCTCCATGCACAATCGCCGGGTGAGCGTCCGCACCCAGCAGTTTCGCCTGGACCCTACCGGCGCCCTCTACGACATGGTGGCCGACCCAGGCCAGACCCGTGACATCGCCGCGGTTGAGACCACCGTAGCCACCGCACTGCGCGCGGCAGCCGACGCCTGGCAGAAGGAAATGGTGGACGCACTCGGGGAAGATACCCGGCCCTTCCCGGTCGGCTATGCCGAAAATACGTTGCTGCCTGCCCGTGATGGCGTGCCGGTGGGTGGCATCCAGCGCAGTTCGCGCCACCCCAACTGCAGCTTCTTTACCAATTGGACCAGCACCACGGATGCCATGGAGTGGAACGTGGATGTGGGCCGTTCCGGCCGCTACGCAGTAACGGTATACTACACCTGCCCGGAGGCCGCATTGGGCTCGCGCATCGCTCTGCTCGCCGCGGACAAAGAGGTGTCGGCACACATCACCGAAGCGCACGACCCGCCAATCGAAGGAGAGGCGGAGGACCGCGTCCCGCGAACGGAGTCGTATGTAAAGGACTTCCGGCCGATGAAGCTTGGCGAAATCGATCTAACGAAGGGCCGGGGCAAACTGGCGCTACGCGCGTTGGAGATTCGTCGCAAGCAGGTGGCTGACGTCAGGCAGATCGCCCTGCGCTATGTAGGCGAAACAGTAGCCTAAGGGCGAACACCGGCCAAGCGCCGGGTGCGATCTCACGCGGCTTCAGGCTCTTCAGCGCGGCTCAGGATCAATGCCCGCGGGCGTTCCAAACAATATACGGAGGGTGGCGACGATCTCTCTTGCGGGTCGGTAGACCACCCAACTGCGCAGCAATCTGCCGTCCGGATCAAGGAGGTAGGTTGCGGCCGAACCGTCCGCTGCGGAGAGTGGCCACGGTCGGCGCGGCTGGGGAATTGTCCGTCGCATGGCAACGGACGAATCCGCCATGGTGGTTAACGGGACCACTGTCACTCCGCGGAGAGCCCAATCGATGGCGGTATTTTCGCGCTGCTGCGCGATTCCCGGCAACATCGCAACGACAGCCAGACCCTTTGCCGCGTATTGGAATTGTGCGCTATTCAGGTGAACGGCCAGGCCGCGCGCGTCCTCCCCGTCCGGCAGAATGCTAATGAGCGTGTACCTGCCCAAAAACAGCCTGAAATCGATGTCCGCGTTTCTCAGCCGTTCTGGAAACTCGGCGGGTTCGAAGGGTCCGCCCAGCGGATCGGGCAGGTCAGTCTCGAGCGTGCTGGAGTCGTCCTGCCACTGAGCACGCCACGCGTCGAGCCCCACAAATCGCTGGCCCATCTCTTCCCAAAAGGGCGTACCGAACCCCACCTGATAGCGGTTCGCGCGAAAGCGAAGCCCGCCCGCGGAGTTCACCAACTCCGGCATCGCGGTAAGGAAGGTATTGCCTTCCACCAGGTTTGGCCTTGAGCCCGTATAGGACGCTTCGTTCCGGATTAAGGGCGAGTTGACTGGCGGCGTCCACACGACGGTGTTGCCCGTAATCTGGACCCCATCCAGTTTGCCGCCATTCCAGGTCACCAGGTGAATGCCGCCGTGATTCCGCGCCAGGCGCGGACTCCGGCCATTGCCCACGCACAAATTATTTCGAATCACGCTATCCGAAGTGGTGAGGTTCTCCGCTCCGAAAACGGAGATGCAATAGGCCTGGGAGTCGTGCCCAAAGTTCGACTCAAATGTGTTGTTGTCGTTGCCCCAATCGATGTCGAAACTGCCACCGTCCACGCCCGGCGAGTCCGCCAGATAGCTTTCGCACTCGTGTACCACACACGCATTGCAACGCCACGTCCAGATGCCCGATGGAGTGCCGATGGTCTGGCTCGGCTGCATCCCGGTATTCCAGGCCGCGGATCGTTCGATGAGGCCGCCACTTACCTGGAACAGCACAATCCCGTCGCCCCATACATCGTGGGCAATGGAGTTGCGAATCACAATGCCTTCGCTGCGCCGGTCGCTTAGCGGCGTAGTCCACGGGGCCCCATTCACCTGGATTCCAGACCATTGCGTGGTGTCCCAGACGGTGGCCCCGTCGATCACCAAATCCTGAAAAAATCCGCTGCCCGTGGCACTTGCCACAAGCAGACCCGATGTCTTGGACGTTAGTTTTCCATGAACCGCCCAGGCCTGGACGTCCCGCAGACGGATGTCATGCATCACTCCATTGCTGGCGCCGATGAAGATTCCAAACTCAGTGGATCCAGTCGCGGCAACTTGGGAGATCCGCCAGTATTGCTGATTGTTCAGCCGGATCGCCACCGTTTCTCCCCGAGCATCCACCACAGGAAGGGCGCCATCGCCGTAGGCACTAACCGAAATTGGCTGCCCAGGCGCGCCGGAGCCTTGCGGGGCTAGGACTCCGTGGCAAACGGTTCCGCGACGAATGAACACTCTGTCTCCTGGAAGGAGCCTGGTGGCGTTCACCGCGTTCACGCTCCGCCATGCCGACGATGGCGAGAACCCATTAGCACTGTCGTTTCCGGCACTGCAGTCGACATAGTAGTGAGCGGCTTTCAGCGTGAAGCTGATGATCAGAAACACCAGGATTCGCCAGTACATTCCACTTCATTCGCTATCCAGATCTGATTATCTCGTAAATTGGAGCCGCGATCACTGGAGGAATGGAGCTTGCAACCGAACAAGCCCAGTCTGAGGTTTCAAATCGGTTGCTTGGCGTTGTCCCGTCGACTCCGGATCGGTTCCCCTTTGCCCTATTTGAACTCGCTACTGCGCGGTAGTCGATAGACACCCGGTTCCGGCCGTCACGCCGAACCGCCGGGCGATCCTTTCGATTTAGGGAGGGCACGTCCATGACTCCGGTTGAGTACGCCGAACGCTACCGCAACCTCACTATTCACGCCAGCGGCCAAACCCAGAACAATGTGCGCGTCGAAATCTACCGAATCGGAAAACCCGACGATGAGCAGCAACGGCTTTGGCAGACTCTGCGCGAACACTTCCGTAAGGAACAACAGAAAAACGCCAGATACTCACTCACGATGCGCCTGAACGGCAGCGAGGAGCGTTTCGATTCGGCCACAAAACTGGTGAAGCACGTCACCGCGCCTTTCTGGGGGAAAGGCTCGCCCGATGACTGCCAAATCACGCTTACCGTCGCGGTGCTGCTGGGCCGAACGACGATGGCGCGGGTACAGACATACGCTCGCAATCATCTGGGTCTTGACTGCAACGGGTTTGTCGGCAATTTTATCTGGCACGAACGGCTACAGTATCCCTGGTTTCTTCGCCCTGATGCCAAGGATGTCCCCGCACCTGCTGCGAACATCGAGTCCATCTATCGATGGGCCTACGGATACGCCAAGACGACCGGCACATTGGTGAATCGCGCGGAAGACATCAATCCCGAACGCCCGTATATCATGGCGCTGGTGGACGATAAATTCAAGGTAATTCCCGGCGGGCCTGGCAGCAGAACGGGTCATATTGTGATTACTCAGCCAAAACGCTTCATGGCTAAGTCATTCACTTGGGACTCGATGGGCTTTTACGACCTCGGCATGGCCCAGAAAAATGCCTACGGGCACCCCGCGCTTTGGTTAATAGAGTCGACGGGGCCGGAAATGCTAGTGGGCCTTCAGGAGTCCTGGTATGCGATTCGAGGGCTACGGAACCAGAACAAGGAACTCGTTCCAGGAGTCTTTGACGTGTACCGGGGCAATAAGGGATCGGCGTGGCGGTGCCGGATCGTTCCGCTACCCTGACATGGCTGGCCCGCATACATGCTGCCCATCCCTGAGGAGTAAGGGAGAGTTGTTGGCCCAGCCTGTTTGAAACGGACAAGCCAAGAAACTTGGCGCTTCCAATTGCGATGAGTGCCAATTGTGCTGGCGCGAAGCCGAGCGAGCCCGTGCCGCAAGCTATTTAGGCCTGTCGCGGCGGCACGGGCGTCGATGCACAGATGATCGTAACCAACTGCGCCAGCCATTTTGCTACCCGCAGCGTTCGATGCCGCAACTGACGGGCG
>JAHCHD010000156.1 GCA_026129915.1 Bryobacterales bacterium | reverse complement strand
GCCAGCACCTTGCCTCACTTGCTGGCGACTGCGCCGAACCGCTGCTCACCCGCCAAACGATCGCCCCCGGTGAGACCGTCACCCGGCTTGTCGCCGCCTCCTTCGACATCGATGCCGAGGAACTCCGCAACCGCAAGCAACTCACGCTCCGTATCCGGGAGCTCGACCGCTTGGAAACGAAGCTCACAGAGGGCGGCAAGTAACGCCTTACTGTCCAGCGAACTCCATCGGCGCAGGTTGATTGTAAGCTACCGTTCTGCGCTTGTGCTCCTCCCGTCGCGGGCTATGTGATAGCTTCGACTGATGGGCTGCCACCACTCGCGCCGTTCTTTCCTTCAACACTCTTTCGCTACCGCCGGCGCACTCGGCACTGCTGCCGCCACGGGCTGTGGCACTCAGCAGTCGTCCGCGCCCAAGCTGCCGAACTTTCTGTTTGTGTTCGCCGACGACTGGTCGTACCCTCATGCGGGCGCCTACGGCGACTTGGCGGTGAAGACCCCAAACTTCGATCGAATTGCGCGCGAGGGCGTCCTGTTCACGCACTCCTTCTGCGCTTCTCCCTCGTGTACTCCATCGCGCAGCACGGTGCTGTCAGGGCGGCAACTCTACCGGGCTCGGGAAGCCGGCGTACTCTTTGGCAGCATTCCAAAGGACCTGCCACTGTTCACCCACGCGCTGGCGGATGGCGGTTACTTCGTCGGCTTCACCGGCAAGGGCTGGGGGCCAGGTGACCCATCGGCCCTGGGCATGGATCGCTCGCCCACCGGAAAGCCGTTCCAGGAACAGCGCCACGTAGGAGAACTTCGCCAGGGAATCAACCCGCGCGATTACGCGGCGTGTTTCGGCGATTTTCTGGCCGCTCGCCCCCAGAATCAGCCATTCTTCTTCTGGCTGGGTGGCTTCGAGCCGCACCGCGCTTACCAGGATGGCGCTGGCCGTAACCCCGGCAGGAAACTGAGCGATGCCAAAGTGCCTGCGTTCTGGCCCAATGTGGAAGTCATCCAGAGCGATATCCTCGACTACTACTCCGAAATCGAATGGCTCGATGACCAACTCGGCAAGGCGCTCGTCCGCCTTGAGAAAGCCGGTGAACTCGACAACACAATGATTGTGGTTTCAAGCGACAACGGCATGCCCTTTCCGCGCGCCAAGGCCAGCCTCTATGACTACGGCACCCGGATGCCGCTTGCCATCCGCTGGGGCAACAGCGCCGTCGCAGGCCGGGTGGTAAACGACTTTGTGAGCCATATTGACTTCGCCCCCACGTTTTTGGAAGCAGCGGGACTGGCAAGTCTGCCCGGATCTACAGGCCGTAGCCTGGTACCCCTGCTGAAGTCCAGCCAGCGAGGCATCGTCGATGAGACGCGCGATCACGTCGTGACCGCCTTTGAGCGTCACACGCTCTGCCGCCCTGACAACGCTACCTATCCCATGCGCGCCTTGCGTACACGGGATTTCCTCTACATCCGGAACTTCGAGCCGGACCGCTGGCCCACCGGCGGCCCCAGCTTCATGTCGATCATCAAGCAGACCCACGGAGACGTGGACGGCAGTCCTACCAAGAGCTTCTTCATGGATCCCAAGAACCAGGCATCTTACCCGGAACTCTACGCCCTGAATTTTGGTAAACGCCCCAAGGAGGAGTTGTACGACGTCCGCACTGACCCCGACAACGTCCGCAACCTGGCAGGGAAAGAGAGCGCGGCCACTGCTTTGGCAAGGCATCGCGACCGCCTGGAAAACATCCTCCGTGGCGAAGGCGACCCCCGGATCGAAGGACTCGATCCTTGGCAGGCCTACAAGTGGTATACCGCGACACCGCCCAGCCAGCCGACACCAGCCGCCGCGAAACCCGCGGGCGGCTGACGCCCAACTCGCCCCGCCCAGGCCCCAATCGCGCCGAGTTCCGCCTTGCACCCGAAGGCTCACACGGTACAATGAAATCAACCGTGCCCGTTTGTGGGCGCACACGACGCCTAGACGTCGCGTACTGGGATGGCCTCAGCCAACTGGCTGAGGCAGCCTGAGCCTGGGACTGCTTTCTAACCAAGAGGGACTAAGGGACGATGACACGCTTCTTCCGTTGCGCTGCTGTATTTGCTGTTTCCACGGTGCTGGCGCTTAGCGCCACTGCCTCCTCCAGCCACGAGCATCATCACCATGCCCACGGCGCCGCCTCGTCGATGATGAACGCGGGCATCCAGGGCACCTACATGGAAGCCCGCACCGCCGACGTATTCATCGGACAGTGCTTCCGCAACTCGGAGGTAGGGCTGGTGGGCGACCTGGGGTTGATGGGCTGGAGCATCGAAAAAGGATCCTTCGATGGTGTAGCCCTCGATGGCCTTTCGGTGATTGCCGTGGTAAGAGCCAACGGCACGATTGGCGATGTGCACACGGATTTCTACCCCGCCAAAGCCGTGCTGGTTGTAGACGAAAAGGCCAATGCCATGCAACGAATCGCCCTCGAGAACCTGGCGCGCAAGCTGGGCGGACGCCTGGTGGAGGATGTGGTGGCCGTAAATGTGGAACCCATCGCGATGGGCTTCCAGAATGGCGACGTGCACAGCCGCGTGGGAACCATGAAAGCGGGCAATCTGGTTGACCTGCAGACGCGGGCCATTCAGAGCACCGACAAGCACTGCTCCCACGAAGAGACCGTGTACCCGCCGATGAGCAGCGGCCTCGACCACAGCATGCCTGCTTTCACCGTGGCGCACCGATTCGCTGGCAAGGGCCTGAACACCACCTGGAGCAGCCCCTACAAGATGAGCGCCTTTGTGGGCACCTTCCGCGTAAGCGAAGCCGGGGAACTGCTGGTTTCGAGCAACGAGTAACTTAGCCCCATTTGTGCGGGGCCGGGGGCAGCCTGGTCGATGGCGCCCCCTGCCCCGCGTCCCCTGCGCCCGCCTCATGAGACAACACCTCACCAGTATCACCGTCCGCACGGTGGGCCAGAATCTCTACGAGTTCACCGACCAGATTACGCGCTGGACCAGCGGCACCGGCATCCGGCGCGGGCTTCTGACTGTATTCGTGCGCCATACCTCAGCGTCCCTCCTGATTCAGGAAAATGCCGACCCCGACGTCCGCCGGGACCTGCTGGCTTTTCTGCGGCGCCTGATTCCCGAAGGCGACCCGCTGTACATCCATACGCTCGAAGGGCCTGACGACATGCCCGCCCACGTAAAGGCAGCCCTCACGTCCACGTCGCTCTCAATTCCAGTCGAGGACGGCCTCCCGGTACTGGGAACGTGGCAAGGCGTCTATCTGTTTGAACACCGCCAGTCTCCCCACACCCGCAAGGTGGCGCTGCACCTCATAGGCGAATAGCAGTCCCCGGTGTGAGTACGCGTGCCAGTGCGCCGTATAATGGCAGCATGCCGCGAGCCAGCTGCGAAAGTAGCCTGGAATTCTTCGACCTGCCCCAGTTTCGGCTCCACGAGCTGGAAGGCCTCCTCCATGAAGAAGTTGACCGCTGGCGGCAACTGTTGCTTTGGAACTATCAGGGATCCTCTGACCTCGTGGGCCAGTTCATCGATGCCCACGCGCTGCAGGGGAATGTACTCTGCCGCGACGAACACCCCATAGGCTATTCGTACTACATCCTTGAAGACAGCAAGGCACTGCTTGGCTGCCTGTTTCTGAAACACGGCGAGGACACCGAAAACAGGCGAAATGCCTTGCTGGACGTGGTGTTGCAAGCAATCCGCCGCCGCGACCACATCCGCCGGATAGAGGCGCAGTTCATGCTGCACGGAATGCCGGGCGCTCTGCCTCTGCTGCCGGAGCACGTCACCATCCACGAGCGCCTGTTTATGCGCATCGAGTTGCCTGTGCAATCGCTCGAGCCGCTGGAGCCGATGCCATCAGGCCCGCTTCGCGTGGAACCATGGCACGAGCGATACCAGGACCGCGCCGCCTACCTGATCGAGGAAAGCTACCGCGACCATCTGGATTCAAGCATCAACGACCAATACCGCAGCGTGGATGGCGCCCGGCGGTTTCTCTACAACATCATTCAGTACCCCGGCTGCGGAAACTTCGCGCCGGACGCCACCTTCGCCGCCATTGAGCGAGGCACCGGACGACTGCTTGGTTGCAGTCTGGCAAGCAACGTCGATCGCGGCGTGGGGCACATCACACAAATCTGCACAGCCCCGGCGGTTCGCGGCCAGGGGATGGGCGAAAGGCTTCTGCGGGAATCCCTCCATCAGCTCGCTCGGAACCGTTGCTATTGCGCCACGCTTACCGTCACGGCAAGCAACCTCAAGGCCATCGCTCTCTACGAGAAGCTTGGTTTCACCGTGATGCACCGCTTCCCCGCTTACGTCTGGGAAGGCTTCTGACGGTGCCTGGCGCCAGCCCGGCGCGCAGCGCCTCCACCTCTTCAGGATGCAGGTCGCGCCAGCCGCCTGGCATCATGCCTGCAAGCGTGACAGGGCCAATGGCCGCGCGTACCAGCCGCAACGTGGGGTAGCCGGTGGCGGCGGTCATACGGCGCACCTGCCTGTTGCGGCCCTCGGTGAGTGTCAGTTCCAGCCAGGCGGTTGGTATCTCCTTCCGCATGCGGATGGGAGGGTGGCGCTGTGGCAGGTCTGGCTCGGCCTCCATCAGATGCGCGGCGGCAGGGCGCGTGAAGTAGCCCTGGATCATCATTCCTCCGCGGCGCAGCCTGTCCAGTGCTTCCCTGCCGGGGATTCCCTCCACCTGCACCCAGTAGGTGCGTGGGTGGCCGTATCGCGGATCGGTGAGCACGTGCTGCAGATCGCCGTCGCTGGTCAGGAGCACCAGCCCCTCGCTATCCCCGTCCAAGCGCCCAGCAGGGTACACATCCGGCACCTTCACGAAATCGCCCAGGCACTGATGGCGGGAACCGGGCTCTGGCGTGAATTGGCTTAGCACGCCGTAGGGCTTGTAGAACAGCAGATATCGGTGAGCGGCCCGCATAGCTTCCCTTGGAAGCATGAGGCTTCTGGCGAGCCGGGCGCAACCCATGGAGCGCAGTTTGCCATCGCCACGCCCAGAGTCTTGGCAACCGAGTGCGCTCTCTCCGATAATGAGATTGCCCTGTGGCCACCCTCGCAATCTTCGTCGGCACCTATTTCGTACTGGCCATCGGCCGGCTGCCCGGCTTTCGGATCGATCGCCCGGGTGCAGCCCTCATCGGCGCCAGCCTGATGGTAGCCATCGACGCCATCTCCTTCGACGATGCACTGGCCTCCATTGATTTCCGCACGCTTGCGTTGCTGCTGGGCATGATGATCGTAGTGGCAAACCTACGCCTCGCAGGCTTCTTCCAGGCTGTCAGCGCCTGGGCGCTGCACGCGGCGCATGGACCCGTCACATTGCTGGCCGGAGTCACCTTTGCCTCGGGAATCCTTTCCGCGCTCTTCGTCAACGACACCATCTGCCTGGTGCTCGCTCCGCTGGTTCTGGAGGTCACGCTTTCCCAAAAGCGCAACCCGGTTCCCTATCTGCTTGCCGTTGCCATGGGTTCCAATTGCGGGAGCGTCGCCACCATTACGGGCAACCCCCAGAACATGCTGATTGGCGGCCTATCACGAATTCCCTACCCTGAGTTCACTGCCGTGCTCGCGCCAGTCGCGGTGCTGAGCCTGGCGGTTACCTTCCTGTTGCTGTGGCTGTTCTATCGGAACGAACTCCGGGGTGGCCCTCCAGTGGAGGTCACCGCGCCAAAGGTGCGCGTCAACCGGGTGTTGCTGGCCAAGGCAGCGGTGGTTTCGGCAGGCATGCTGGTGTTCTTCATGGCCGGGTGGCCGGTGGCTCGCGTTGCCATTGTTGCCGGTGCGCTGCTATTGATTACCCGTCGCGTGAAACCGGCCAAGGTCTACGAGCAGATTGACTGGCCGCTGCTGCTGATGTTCTCCGGCCTCTTCATCGTGGTGGAGGCAGTGGAACGGTCGGCCTATGGCCAGCACCTGATGGAGTACGCGGAACATTGGGGCCTGCACGGCATCGCGGCACTCAGCGCATGGTCGGCGCTGCTATCAAACCTGCTCAGCAACGTGCCGGCGGTACTTGTCTTTCGCCCGGTGATCACCGTGATGGCTGACCCAAAACTCGGCTGGCTCACCCTGGCGATGAGTTCCACCCTGGCCGGGAATCTCACCCTGGTAGGCTCCGTTGCAAACCTCATCGTGGTGCAGCAGGCCCGCCACCGGGTGAAGATCTCCTTCTGGGAATACACCCGCGTCGGCCTGCCGCTAGGCCTGGTAACGCTGGCCATCGGCGTATTGGTGCTGGAATGGTGGGCGCTCTAGCATCTTGAAGACGCGCTTGCCCGTTGGAAAGCCCCGGCGGGACTATGATGGTAACCGTGAACCCCATCAACCGCCGTACCTGCCTGGCCTTGCTTGGCGCATCCCTCGCCCCGGCCGCGGTGCGCTGGCCGCAACGCTTCACAGACCGGCTTACGTCTTGGCTCGAGACGCACCGTCGCCCGGAGGGCGGATACGGCTGGGCCAGCGACCTAGTGTCTCAGGTCACCCCCTCATTCGGCGCTGTCGGGTGCTATCAGCTCCTCGGCAAACGCCCCCCTGCTGCGTCCCGCGTGGCTTCTTTTGTACGGAACAACTATCCGGTACCCGAGCGGCGGCGCACGGAACGCCCCCTGTGGCGGCTGGATTTTGAACAGATTCAGACACTCCTGTGGCTGGACGAACCCATTGACGATTTCCGACCGCTTGCCGCCACTTGGACCAGGCCAGCAGAGTTCACCAATCGTTACGAGATGGGGGGGAACCCCGTATTCCAGCACCAGAGCATGGCAGTACAGGTGCGGCACTTGTTAAATCTGTCGCCCTCCGCCGACGACGGAGCTTGGCACGAGTACTTCTCTGCCCGTCGCCGCGAAGATGGCACGTTCAACACTACCCCTGCCTCTGACGGAAGCGGCGGCCATTTGATGAATACCCTTTGGGGCTTGCTGGCGTTCAACTGCCTCGGTCTCAGCCTTCCAGTTGCACCGGGTCTTGCTGAGTGGGTACGCCGCTGTCAGTTGCCGTCGGGAGGCTTCACCTACGCTCCCGGAGCCACGCTTGGGGCCTTGGACGATCTTGCCTACACCTGGTGTGCGCTCCTCATTCTTGAACACGAGCGATTGGCTCCCGCGCAGCCCACACGCTGCGCGGCCTGGATTGAATCGCTCCAAACGCCGGATGGTGGATTTCAGGACCGGCCTGGAGGCGAGTCCAACCCCCTTGCCAGCTACTACGCGCTCGATTGCCTGCGGATGCTGAACCATGCCCCGCAAGAGTCCGCCGCACCTGCCCCACGCGCCCGGCGTAGCGCCATTCCCAACGATGCAAGTGTGTTCTCGATGCAGATCCAGGCGCCAGGCAACGGGTCGCCTCGCGAAGCGGTGTTGATGGCACGTACCCTGGGCATTCATCTCTGGGCGGCTAAGAATTCCCCATCTGGCTGGATCGCGGAAGCTCAGCGCATTGCCGACGCCGAACGGGCTCCAGTCCGTTTCGCGGTGGGTGACGAGGAGTACGGCACATTCGTCGAAGTCCCCGGTCAGGGTTGCTACTCGCACCTGGCCGACCTGGTGGCTCCCTTTGGAGTGGATTCCGGCGGACCGATGCCCAGGAAGGATCATCCCTACCCTTGGCCCGAGTTTCGGGAAACCCGCATTGGCGCGCTCCGCAGAGGCGGAGGTCGCATGGTGTGGCAGTTCCTCGAAAGCGAAGAGCTCACGCGCGTGCTACTGGATGAGGCCACGGAAACCGCCACCTATTCAGCGATTGCCAGCTTCCACTTTGGGAACGAGAACTTCCTCCACTCGCAACCCTTCTTGCACCGCTGGTATGGCCGCATCCCATTTGTTGGGCTGCAGGATGCGCACGGTTCTGAAAGCTGGTGGTGGGGTGACCAGTTGGCCGGGTTCACAACGCTGTTTGTAGCCAAGGAACCCACCTGGCAGGGCTGGCTGGAAGCACTCGACAACAACCTGGTGATGGCGGTTCGGCACGATGCCATCACAGGCTGGAAAACTCACCTCGCGGGCGGTACCCCTGCATTGCGAGAGTTCGTGGCGAGGCGCGAAAAGCAATGGCGGTGGTGGGACGATTCCGGGCAACCATCGCGGCGTCCCGCGGCTGCCCTCACGCTGCTCAGGCCCGGTATGCCATTCGAGGCAGGTGCTCCAAAGCAGGGCGCGGCCTTGCGCTTGCGCCTGTGGCAGGATAACACCGGCCAGGCGCTGCCTCGGGAACCGCGCGCTGAACTGGTAGAGTTGCGTGTGGACGGTGTGCGCGTGGAACCGGTGCTTCATGAAGCCAAGGACGACCGCTACCTGCTTCACGCGTTCGCCGATGCTCCTGGCTCACACCAGGCCGAAGCAAGAGTCCGCGTCATCGGATCCGGCAAGATCAGCCCGGTGGCGATTTCCTGGCAAGGACCATCGTCTCCGAGGTAGGAAGCCGTCGCCGCCGGATGCGCCCGATAGTCTTCACCGGTTCCCTCCGGAGCCACTGCCCTGCCCTGCCACCACCACCCTACGCCATCATCGCCGCCAACTCCTCATCCGCGGCGGTGAAGTAGGCGCAATCGGGATGGTGGAACACTAGCGCACTGACACTGGCTTCCGGGTCCATCATGAAGCCTTCAGTGAGTTCCACCCCAATCTCTTCAGGACGAAGCAGTTCCCAGAGGCCTTTCTGGTCCTCCAGGTTCTGGCACGCCGGGTAACCAAAGCTGTAGCGTTTGCCCCGGTAGCGCGAGGTGAACCGCTGCTGCATGGTGGTTTCCGGCGGGTCCGGAAAGCCCCACTCTTCGCGAATCCGCCGGTGGAGCCACTCCGCGCAGCCTTCGGCGGTTTCAATCGCTAACGCCTGAAGCGCGTGCGCTTTCAGATACTCACCTGCCCCCTTGGCTTCCTCAGCATGTTCCCGGATCCCCTCACCCGCCGTCACCACGAACAGGCCCATCGAATCGCGCCGGCCGTCGGCCGCATCCAGGATGAAATCACTCAGGCATAGCCCGTCATCCTTGCTTTGACGAGCAAAGCGCCAGGTCCACGCGGGCGGTTTGACACCGGGCTGAAACACGTGAATCTGGTTTCCGTCGCGTTCCGCTTCCACTACCTGCCAGACGGCGCGCACCTTCATGAAACCCGCTGCCCACTCCTTCACTTCTTCTACGAAGTGGAACAGTTCCAATGCTTTAGGCTCCCGTTCTGCAAGCATTTTCTCAAAGTTCCCCTTGTAGCCAAGGTGCCGCCCATAGAGCATGAATGGGTTAATGTAGCCCCATACCTCGCTAAGCTGTGGCAGCGTCCGGACGCGGCGTTCCGGGTTGCCGATTGCCGGGATCTCAATGTCAGTGCGTACCTTCGGACTGCGAACAGTCGAGCGGTTCACAGGCAGGGAATCCAGTCCGGAAGCATCCACATCTGGCATCACGACCGATGCCGCCGCCAGCACTTGCGCCCTGGTGGCCGGGTCGACGATATCATTCAGCGTGGCCAGCCCGCTCATTGCGTCGCGGCAATAGAAGGTTGGCGCGGTGTAGGCCGGGCCAATCTTGCCCTTGGTGAACTTCTCAGAAAGCGCTGCACCGCCCACCAGCAGCGGGGCATGGATGCCCGCTTCCCGCAGGTCATTCGCGGTGATCACCATTTGCTGCGCACTCTTCACCAGCAGCCCTGAGAGGCCAATCGCATCGGGCGGGGGAATGTTGGCCTTAAACTCGCGAATCAACAGGTCGGGTGGCACCTTGATGCCCAGGTTAATCACATCGAACCCGTTGTTCGAGAGTATGATCTCCACCAGATTCTTGCCAATGTCGTGGACGTCGCCCTTTACGGTGGCAAGCAGGATGCGTCCTCGCGCCACGACGTCGGCCTTTTCCATGTACTGTTCGAGATAGCCCACAGCCGCCTTCATTACTTCGGCGGACTGCAGCACTTCGGCAACAATCAACTCGTTTGCCCCGAACAGGCGGCCCACCTCAGCCATTCCCGCCATCAGCGGTCCGTTGATGATCTCCAGCGGGGTGGCGCCTTCGGCGCGTTTCGCCTCAAGATCCGCGATCAGACCTTCCTTACTGCCTTCAATTACATAGTTCGCAATGCGATCATCCAGAGGCAGTTCCGAAAGCTTTTTGCCACCGGTGCGCGAAACAGCCTCGCGGAAGTGGGCGGTGATGGCGGCGATATGAAACTGGTTGATGGCCACGCGCTGCTTCAGTGTTTGCGCGCGCCAGTCGGCGGGCGATTCCAGCATCAGCGCCCGGTCTGGATGCTCCACCGGAATCGCATCCGCTGCTGGCGGCGTATTCAACAGCAAATGCTCTGCCATGTGCCGCTCAAGCTCGGGAATGCTGGCATAACGCTCCAGCTTTTCCGCGTTCACGATGGCGAGGTCGAGGCCCGCCTTTGTGCAGTAGTAGAGGAAGACCGAGTTCACCACCTCGCGGGCCGCAGGGGGCAGGCCGAACGAGATGTTTGAGACGCCCAGAATCGTCTTCGTAAACGGCATGGCCTGCTTAATGAGGCGCAGACTTTCGATAGTCTCCACCGCACCAGCGATATAGTTCTCGTCGCCGGTCGCGCAGGGAAACACCAGCGGGTCGAAGATGATTTCTTCCGGCTCAATGCCATATTTCGTTGTCAGCAGGTCATAGGAACGCTGTGCCACGGCAAGTTTGCGTTCACGGGTGAAAGCCTGCGCCTGCACGGGATCTTCATCGATGGTGCCCACCACCAGCGCGGCGCCATACGCGCGCGCTAGGGGGCATACGCGCTCGAACTTCTCCTCGCCATCCTCCAGGTTCACGGAGTTGATGATGCTCTTGCCCTGACAGTAAGTAAGCGCCAGTTCCATCGCGACGGGATCTGTCGTATCCACCATGATGGGCGCCTTCACCTTGCGGATGAGTTGCTCATAGAAAGGCGGAACATCATCCTCTTCGTCCCGGTCGCTCGATTGCAGACAGACATCAATGATGTGCGCGCCGCCCCGCACCTGCTTGCGGGCGATCTCGGTGGCTTCGTCCCACTTCTCATCGGAGATCAGGCGCTTGAAGGCACGGCTGCCCACTACATTGGTGCGCTCGCCTACCAGCAAGGGCCGGTTGCTGTCCTCGGCTTCCACCGCTTCAATGCCAGAGAAGAACGCACGGTGGGACTTCTCCTTTGGCTGCCGGGGCTTGCGCGTGGCGGCCATCTCCGCAATTGCCTGGATATGCGCGGGCGTGGTGCCGCA
>JAHCHD010000155.1 GCA_026129915.1 Bryobacterales bacterium | reverse complement strand
GATCGCCCGGCTAGCCGGGCATTGGCTCTCTTGAAAATTGCCGTTATCGCCCGGCTAGCCGGGTATCCGCTCCCCCGGGTTGGCGGTAGAGCGATCACTCCAGCTACGTCAGTGCACAACCTATCAGTCGCCCAAGCATCAGGAAATTCTTGAGGTGGGACTACGGCCAGATCAACAGACTACGAGTGGCGCTGCGACCGGGCCGCCCCGGTGCAACTTCCACCTGGAGGCAAAGCTGGACCGACCGACCTGCCGCAGAATCCGGGGCCCTACCCGATGGCGAAGTCCGGCAGAAAGGCACAAGCTGAACCTAACTCGGAACGGAGATAGGGGGATGATCTGGTCCCTAAACCCCCCCGTCTCTAAGACCCCGATAAAACCCGTCCCTAAAACTCCCTTGCCTTGCCGGTCATTGCGACCAATCCCATCGTGGTTTCGCGTTGGGCTTCAGACTTTGGCTTGGGATTTCTCATGATCTCACCAAGGTGACCAGAAGGCCGTCCAGTTCCTCGAACTGCTCGTTCCATCCGCCTGTGCTTTCAGAGGCGATTGCGTCGTCGAGGGCTTGCTGTGAGGGATAGAGTTCGTGCAGGATTAGCAGCGTTTTGCCGTCTTTTTCCTCGAAGGTCACGGTGGTAATGGCACCATCGGCGCTCTCCTCGTTCGTCCACACGATGCGCGAGTGGGGCGTCACTTCGAGGTACCTTCCGTGAAATGCCATGGGCTCCGGGGCATCCGGATGACGGAACACGAGGCGGTACAAGCCGCCCACACGAACATCGAGCTCGCACGAGAGCAGCGTCAGTCCAAACGACTTCGGAACCCACCACCGCTGGAAAAGCTCGGCCTTGGTCCAGGCCTCGAACACAAGGCGCGCAGGTCCGTTTACGGTTCGCGTGACGACGAGTTCGCGCTCGGACTTCCGTTCCACCGTCGTGTGGTTCTTCGCGGGCGTGCCCTCACCCTCTCTTCTTTCGTCCATTCGCTTTCTCCTTCTGCTTCAATTCCTCGACAACGATGTCCAACTCGCCGAAGCGCTCGGCCCAGATCTTGCGATACCTCTCGATCCATGCCGCCTCTTCTTCCAGTCCGCGCAGCCCGAGCCTGCAGGTCCGCACGCGCCCAACCTTCTCTGTGCGAACCAGGCCAGCTTGCTCCAACACAGCGACGTGCTTCTTCATGCCCGTCAGAGTCATTTGGAAGTTCTGGGCCAGGTCTGTTATCGAAGCATCTGCACGCCCAAGACGCGCCAGGACGCCGCGCCGCGTGGAGTCCGAAAGAGCGGCGAATGCGGCGTCCAGGCGGGCTGGCTGATACTGAACCATATGGTTCAGTATATATCAGGTACCAGAGTCCTGCAAGAGGGAAAGCCGACTCGTGCCCGTGCAGCGACGTTCGATCGGGATAGAGATTGAGTAACGCCACAGTGTTGAGTGAGAGTTGTCAACGCCCGAATCGTCGGTTATCCGTCAACTGAGGCTGAAGCGGTGGTCCAGCAAACGAAGCGGAGATCGCTTCCGAGTAGCGTGTTACACGCCCAGCGTCGCGGCGCTGTGAAGCCCAATGCGGCGGATTCCGGGGATTCGTGTGGCCGGAGAGGGTGGGGTGGCAGGCGCAACTGGGCGCCTGGGACACGGAGGCTTCGCCGCGGTTTGGCTAACGACGGGCTCACGCCCCATGGCAACAGTTGTGCCTCCCAGTTTGGGCTGCGGACTGGAGGTGCGGGGGGTGGTGCGGGGTTTGGGCGCCTGCGCTGCGGACGCTGCGCGGCGTTTGCTAACCCCGGGTTCCGTTCGCTGAATCTTCATTGCGGCCGAGACGGCCGACGGCTCCTTCACGGCATATTGGAACGGGGGCTAGGTTTGGGTGCGCACGTCGAGGGGCGCACTTGTGGTCCGACTCCAATGGTTCATCGTGGCTGCGAGAGGAACTGCTCAATGAGGGTGTTTTCACGGCGTAGCTGTTGGGTGGATCTTCTCGTTTGCATCACCTGCCACGAGAGGACCTCTTTCCGCAACGCCAGATCGCGCTGTTCTTCGAGCACGGCATTCAGTTTGTCCGTCGCTGCCTGGACTGCGATCTCCGCTTGACGGAGCTTTGCGTTGAGAGCAGTGCGCTGGGCTTCCAGGCGGTTTCGTTCTTCGCGCAACCCAGTGTTGCGCGCGAGCGCCTCCGATTCCTGGGTGCGGAGCCGCCGGTTGACCTCAGTGAGTTCTTCGACGGACTGCTTCAGCAGGAGATTCTCGGCCTCCAGTTGCCGTAGCTGAAACTGGAGCTGGGCGCTTTCAGAAGCACGTGGCGACTCTCCCGCCATTTGCCCAGTTTGCGTTTTCGCCTCATCAGGACCAGGGGGCGGAGGCGCCGGCATGCTGGCAGTGGAGAAGCCCAGTTCCGTAAGGACTCCCGCTGCAAGCGCCTTGTCCCGGAGTGAGTTGTTCACTTCCCATGCCCGGTTCCATTCCTCACGGGCTGCCTCCTCGTCTCGCTCAAGAGTGGAGATGCTTGCTCTTAGGGAATTTCGCTCCTGCCCACTTCTGGTGAGCGCGGTGGAGATGGATTCCTGCTTCTGGGCGGCCAACTGCAGTTTCTGCTCGACGTTACTGATGTCGAGCCGAAGGGAGGAAATCTGCTGTTCGAAGGCTCGATTCTCAGCTTGCAGTTGGAGAAGCGTCCACTGCAGTTCGCGGTTCTCTTTGCGAAGTGCAATTGCGGTGTCACTGAGTTGCGGATTCTCGGCGGTAAGGTCCGCGACACGCTGCTGGAGAGCGTCGCGCTCCCGGATGGCAGCCCGGGCATTGGTATCCGCTACTTCCGCGCGGGCGACGGCGGTTTCGGCGAGGGCGCGGTCTTTCTCGGATGCCTGCCACTGTGCCCACGCGAGGGCAGCAAGCGCAACCAAGACAACTGCCGCGACACCCCACGTCACGGCAAGTCGCAGGACCCGCTGTCGCTGATCTGCTCGCTGGCCGGCTTCAAGGAAGCGAGTGGCCTGCTCGAAGCCAGGGGCGTACTGCACCGCCCACTCCACGGTAGGACGGCGTTCGGTAACCCAGCGGCTGGCAACCGCCAGTTCCGGGTTTCGCCAGAGACTCCGCTCTCCCGTTGCGTGAAGCTGGGCATCGTGGGCAAGCCGCCGGTAAAGCTCGGCGTCGCGTGCTTCCTGCTGCACCCAATCGCGCAGACGCTGCCAACGAGTGATCAGGCATTCGTGGGTGATATCCACGATGGCGTCATTCGAATCGGGGGGGCCCGGGTCTCCTGGGTAACGGAGAAAGCCACGGCCAGGAGCGGAGAAGTGCATCAGGACCTGTTCAACTTCCTCAGGGGAAGCGCCCGCAATCCGCGCCAGCAGGCCCACGGGGGTTGGTCGTCGGATGGGACGTCCGCTGGGAGGAGTCTCCGTCAAGGCGCGAAAGACACGTTCGGCCACCGCGCGGAGGTGGGCAGGCTGGAGCGCGTCCAAGGCCTCGTCGGCGTGCTGAGAGAGGGCGTGGGAGAGGGTGCCTGACAGCTCATAGTGGCGGAGTTCCACAGGCTCCTCAGCCGTGTGATCCGCCAGCCATGCCTGCCAGGTCCGCATCAGAGCGTGCTGGAGGACTGGAAGTTCGCCCGGGTCGTCACCCACCTCGTTCAGGATGCGGGCGACAAGGCGTGGCGCGATGGTTGTGTTGACGGCAAATGCCGGCCTCTGGATGGCGTCCCGCATCTGCTCGCGGGTCATGCGCGGCACGAGATACTCGCCCGCATTGATGGCTTCGGGAAGACCCGCGAACTGTGCGCAATCGCCCAGGTAATCTGACCGCATTGTGATGATCACGAAGGCGCTCGCCCCATCCTCCGCGGTGGCCGTAAGCAACAGCCGGACAAAGGCTCTGGCATCCTCAGCGGCCTCGTCGTGCCTGCGCTTGAAGCGAAAGATCTCCTCGAACTGATCCACAACAATAAGGATGCGTTCGCCAGTGGGAAGGCGAAACTGGCGCAGCGCTTCCTGGATCCCTCGCGAACTGGAGCGGAGTGCGGATTCGGCGATCTCCCGGTCAAGGCCGGTGGCGTCAGGATCTGCAAGTTCAGCCAGAGTGCGGGCGAGGCTGGCGAAGGGGTCGTTACCAGGCTGCATCACGGCGATGCGCACGGGCGCCGGTTCTGCCCGCAGCAAGCGAGCGACACCGGAGAGAATCAGCGAAGACTTGCCGCACCCGGATTCGCCAGTGACGGCGAGGAAACGCGAGGAAGCAAGGCGTGCGGCAACCGCGGCCGACTCGCGCTCGCGACCGAAGTAGAGGTGCGCATTGGCGTGGTCGAAACGGCGGAGACCCGGATAGGGACAGTGCGCGAGGGAGGGGGTCATGAGCCCCTCCCGATGGCATCGAGCAGAGTGCGGAGCGAAGTCTCGGAGGCGCCGTTGAGGAGCGAAATCACCAGTTCTGGCCTTGGCTGGCTTAAGCAGCGTTCCTTGCGACGACTGGCTGGGGGCGCAAGGCAAACGGCAGAGCGGAGCGCGGACTGCCGGCCAAGCGACTGCGAGTTCCGCAATTGCGCAACCGCATGGTTGAACCAAAGTTCGTCGCCACTTCCCCAGTACACGATGGCCCAATCGGCTTCAGTGAGGGCAGCGGCGTGATCGCGGGCACGCGCGGATGCGTCACCGACAAACACGGGCAGGCGGACTTCAATTCCGTGGCTGCCCAGCGCATCGTCGAGAGGGCCGATGGCCGCCTCGTCGTCAGCATGATAGATAAGGTACGCTCGCGACGGCCTCTGTGCGGGCACGACGGGCCGGGAGGCATCGATGGCGCGGCGGAGAACCGCGGCCTTGAATTCTTCAAAAGAGCCCTGAATGAGATCGGCAGAATCGTAGGTGGCTGGATCGTTCTTGAGGCGCGCGACAAAACGGACGTGGTCCAGGTCTTCAGGATCGGGTTGCGGCACCATCCAGAGCAGGCTCGTGAGGTTCGGGTTGCTCGCAAGGCGGTGCTCAACGCTGAGGCGGTGCTGGAGTTCGACGTAGGATTCATCGCGCGGACCATCGGGCGCGCCGCCGCCGAATTTTCCGATGAGGTGAATCGACATCACAGAGCGGCGCAGCCATTCCTGAACCTCTGTTTCGCAGTCCGCGGCGAGGCTGGGAAGAGGGGCCTTGGGCAGGACACAAACGCCGTTTGCCTCCAATTCACCGCGAAGGGCTTCGCGCTGTTCATTCAGGTCGAAGCTCGTACGTGCCAGATAAACGGTAGCTACGGGTTCGCGAACCGCCGCGCTACCCTTCACGGCCAGCAGCCGCTCGGCAACCTCGCGTGCAAGGTCGTACAGAAGGCGCCGGTAGATGCGCCGGGATGCTTCGTCGTCGGCGTCGAGTTCGTAGGCGCGACGGGTACGCTCGTCGAGCTCGAAGAAGGGGTAGCCAATGGACTTGTTGAGGGGCGGGGGATGCTGGTTCTCGTCCGGCAGACTGGCGGTAACAACTTTCACAATGCGCGAGTCGTCTCCGAACTTGGTGAGAAAGTGGTTCAACTCTTCCAGGCAATAGCCGGACTGGATGTAGGAACGAGAAACCACACAGAGCAGGACTGCACTGGTTTGGAGATGACGACGGATATGTTCGTCCAGGTTGCCAGAGCGTTCGAGAGTAGGGTCGCGCCAGATTCTGGGCGGATCTCCGGCGGTTTTGCCAAGGTAGGCGCGTAAAGCGACTTCAAAGAGATCCACCCACCCTTGCTGCTGAGGCGGCAGGGGCTGGTTGTCTTCGTGGGCGTAGCTGATGAAGACGTCGTTCGCGAAAGGTTCGGCGGTTATTTGGGAACCAGCGCTCATGGGTTATTGCCAAAACTAACCTGAAAAGGTGGATGGATGCCCGCTCGTTTCTCCGCACGGACGGATGCCAATTGGCAGCAACAAGAGGACGAACCCAGTTCAAGTGAATGTTGTCACAGGTGGTGAGGCTTATCAAGAGCTACCACCAGCCCTGGTTCCAGACCGGGAATTTACCGCGAGGAAGCACTTCACCCAAATGCCACCCGCTCCACTAGGAGGGCGATACACTATTAGCTATTGGGGACCCTAGGGCAAGAAGAGCCGCTTGGCCTGATGCAACTGCGGAGCCGTCTCGTTGCCCATGCCGTACACTTTCCGGAACCTGGTGGCGCTCCACCAGCATCGGACCGGTCTTGGTCCACACCCGCAGCCTGCCGGAGGGAGATCCATGGAGTTTTCACAGCTATCCAGCCATCTCGGTGCGCTCGTTGCGCAGGCGGGGGCGGTGCTCGGCGGAATTAGTCCCGAGGAGTGGCGATTTGCCTCGGCCCCTGGGAAATGGTCCCGGCTCGAAATCGTTGGGCATCTTGTGGATTCCGCCTGTAACAACCACCAGCGGTTTGTGCGCGCCCTGGCGGAGCCAGCACTCACTTGGCCGGGGTACGACCAGGAGGCCCACGTGAGGGTACAGCGTTTCGCATCGGCTGAACCTGAGACTACGCTCGCCCTGTTCGTTGCTTTCAACCGGCACATCGCCTGGCTCTTGGATGAGTTTCCCGCGGAGAAACGGAAGACCCCATGCGTGATCGGCAATGCTCCGGCGATGTCGCTAGAAGACCTCGCGCTCGACTACGTTGCGCATCTTGAGCACCACTTGCGCCAGATTACTAACGGGTTAGGGGAAGCGTTAGCGCTTCGCTACTCCGGGATGCCGTGGCCGCCCGAAGATCCTGGCCGGCAGTGGCCCGTGTGAAAGGGCAATCCTACTTCACGACGATAGGAACATTGGCGGTGGCGGCGTTTCCCGCGGGGTCAAACGCGTAGACGAAGACGCGGTAGTTCCCAGAGGCGGAGGGCAGCTTGAGCGTAGCCTGGTTCCCTTTGGACTCCAGCACCGTGCCGGGGATCGGGGGCGTTGGCTCCTCACGGTCGCCTCCTGTTTGGGGGGCGTCAGAGACATCGCGACGCAGGTCCCAGCGGATGGTCAGCGGCTGCCCTTCCGGTTCCGCCACATCCGCGGTGGCCAGAAGCTGCGTGCCAGGGGCGAAAATCCGGGTACCATCATCGGTGTTCGTGCGGGTGGGGGAGAGTTTGACGGCGGCTGGCCCAATGCGGGGGCAACGGTCTGCCGGCCACTTTGCCGTCCAGGCGAAGGACAGTGCATCCACGGAGGCAGTGCGGTTGCCTTCCGGAAGGAACATACCGTACCAGGTGTGAGTTTTCTCCTGCTTCTGGCCCCAGAGGAAGACGTAAGAGCCTAGGCTCAGTGGGTGCCCGGCAACGGTGTGCTGGTAGGCCTTCAGATAGAAGTCTGCCTTCTGGGTGCTGTTGTCTTCAATCGGCAGTCCCCAAGGCGTCTTGCTTACTTCCCAATGGCCACGCGGACCGAATTCTGTAACCGCGAACGGCTTGGTCCAGCCCTCTTTGGCCAGCGTGTCCGGCACGGTGAGCATACCGCCGTAGGCGTTGATGCCAAGCACATCGATACTCGGGCAATACTTGTTCAGCTCGGCCAGTTTTCCTCCGCCGAGGCCGGCAAGCACAAGCACGACAGGGTGGTTCGGATCGACCTCCTTCACCATTTTGGCGAGGTCTTCAAGAGCGGACCAAAGGCGGGGGCGGTCTTCCGGCTTCACTCCGAGTTCCACTTCGTTACCAAGCCCCCACATCAGCAGAGCCGGATGGTCTTTGAGTTTCAAGACGGACTGACGGGTGGCTGCCCGCTGCTTGGCCACGGCTTCCTGGTTGTTGTAGTCGAAGCCATGACGGGGAAGTCCAATGCGCAGGCCCATCAACACCGTTAGCCCCTTTGCGTGGGCCTGGTCGAGAACGGCTGGATCCACACTCCAGGTGCGGATGGAGTTTCCGCCCGCGGCGGCCAAAACATCAAGTTTCTGGCTGCCGCCGGCGCCCTTGATGAAGTAGGGCTGGCCGTCGCGCAACAGGCGGTAACCGTTGGCGTGCTTCTCGATCTTCACGGCGGGCGGGCCCGCCGCAGATAGCGCACTGGCGCCTAGGATGAGTGCGGCGAGCACCAACTGGGAGCGGCGCAGGTTTCTGACAAATTTCGCATGCATGGGCTTGTCTCCGTAATCTCCACTTCGATCTCGGATCGCCCCTCATCGCCGCCATCCCCCGACGGCTCAATCGCGCCTTTATTCTACGTCTTGCGGCGGCAAAGCGGTACCTGGGGTCCAGCGAGGAGGGATATCGTAAAGGACATGCGGAGGAATGCGCGCTCAAGAAATGCACTGCATCCCTGGGAAGTGGTGGCAGCTGATGGGAACCGTTCGCTGACACAGCACACTGACGCGGGTTGACACCGGTTGTGCCCTTGGCTATAGTGCGCTTAACGGTTCGGGTCGATAGTTTCGCTCAATCATTCCATCCAGTTATCGAGTTCGTCTTCCCGCCAATCGCATCTCCATGCTTGCGGCAGCGGAGAAGTTTTGACGCGTTGTGAGTGTTGCGGCTAGGTTTACTATTGTATTGGGGAAACTATCGCTGTTCCTGTGTGCTCGAACGAGTGTCGCCCGCACAAGCGTACGCGAGTGGCCGATACTCGTGGCGTGGTTCAGCGCCTGTTGCCATTTGCGCGGCATCCAAGCGGGTGCATGCGACTCCATGTCCATTTTGAGATCGAGAACATGAATACAGAAGATCACGATCTGATCCCAGGAACCCCTCAACCCGTGGATGAAGCTCATCCCGAATTGCCTGAGGAATTTGTACCGGATGCGCCGGACGAAATGGCTCAGGACAGTATGGAGCAACTGCTCGACGATTACTCCAATCCCGAAGGGATGCGCGATGGCGATGTAATCCATGGCCGCGTACTGGAGATCCGCGAGGCGGAAGTGATTGTCGACGTGGGTCAGAAGGCCGAAGGGGCGGTTCCCATTGACCAGCTCCGGGATGCCAGTGGCAACGTTCGCTTTGCGGTGGGTGACGCCATCGACGTGGTGGCCACCGGTCGCGCGGATTTCTCGCGTGAGGGCTACATTCCGCTTTCGTTTGAGCGAGTGGGCCGGATGATGGCCTGGGACAATCTCGAAAAGGCGCATAAGGACGACCTGCCCGTGCTGGGGCGTGTTCTGGCGCGGACCAAAGGGGGCCTGACGGTGGACGTCGGCATGAAGGCCTTCATGCCCGCCTCGCATGTGGATATTCGCCCGGTACAGAACCTTGATCATCTGGTTGGCCAGGATATCCCCGTCAAGATTCTGAAGATGAACCGGCGGCGGTCAAACGTGGTTGTGTCGCGCCGGGCAATTATGGAGAAGGAGTTGGGCTCCCGGAAGGAGCAAACACTTGAATCCCTGAGCGAGGGCGAAGTGGTGACGGGCGTCATCAAGAGCCTGACAGAGTATGGCGCCTTCGTTGACCTGGGCGGCATTGATGGCCTGTTGCATGTAAGCGATATCTCCTATGGACGGATTGGCAAGCCCGCGGATGTGCTGAAGGCCGGACAGGAAGTAAGCGTACGCGTGCTGAAGTTTGACCGCGAGCACGAACGGGTTTCGCTAGGAATGAAGCAACTGGCGCCGGACCCCTGGGAGACGGCGGTGGAGCGGTATCCCATCGGCCAGCGGGTGGTGGGCGTGGTGGTGAGTGTTACCGACTATGGTTCGTTCGTTGAACTGGAGCCGGGAGTCGAGGGCCTGGTGCATATTTCGGAGATGACATGGTCTCGCCGGATGAAGCATCCATCCCGCGTGATGAAGGTGGGTGACCAGATTGAGGCGGTAGTGCTGGCGGTGGACACAAAGCAGCGCCGCATCTCGCTGGGCATCAAGCAATTGGAGCCGGACCCCTGGACTACCATCGACAGCCGTTACAGCGTGGGCAGCGTAGTGGAAGGGCGGGTGAGAAAGCTATCTGACTTTGGGGCCTTCCTGGAGATTGAAGAGGGCATCGACGGGCTGGTGCATATTTCCGACCTCTCGTGGACCAAGCGCGTGAAGCACCCCTCGGAGGTGGTGAAGAAAGGGCAGATGGTACAGGCGGTGATCCTGAACATCGACTCTTCCAATCGACGGCTTTCGCTGGGAGTGAAGCAACTGCTGCCCGACGCCTGGGAGACTTTTTTCCAGAGCACCCAATTGGGCGATGTGGTGGAAGGCACCGTGGTGCGAGAAGCCAACTTCGGGTTCTTTGTGGAACTGTTGCCGAACGTGGAAGGGCTGTGCCACACCTCGGAGGTTCCGCCCGAGGCCCATGTCACGATGGCGACCGGGGCAACGCGCAAGTTTGCCGTAATTAAGATGCAGCAGGAAGATCGCCGCATCGGGCTGAGCATACGCGCACTTCCTGAGGATGAGCAAGTGCAACCGGACGATGAGGGAAGCCCGGTGATAGATAGCCAGGAAGGGGCGACTGCCAGCCTCGGCGACGCACTGAGGGCGACCTTGGGTGACGCGGTCGCGGAGCGGGAACAGGAAGAGTAAGCGGCGCCATTTTACCGTCGGGGGCTGTTATCCCTCGCTGAAATCGTGGTGGCGATCATCATCTGCCGCATTGCGCCCGGAGCCTCCTGGAGAAGTGGGGATGGCCGCGTTGAGGGCGTCCCGCAATTGCGCGAGACGCGGGCTTTCGGGCAGCAACTGATACGCCACGGGGCTTGCGCTTAGCTGTGCCCGCGTGGCGGAGTCCACAGTACCAGTAACCAGTAAGCGCAACGGCTGTCTCTCTTTGGTTGTAGTACGCCAGAATGCAACCTGCGCCTCTGTGGTGAGCAACGATGCCTGCACCACAGCCGCGCTCACTGTTTCCGTCGTGATGACGTGGGCCAGATCCCTGGTGCTGGTGGACGATCGCCACTCCATGCCTAGCTTTCGCGCGATGCCTTCGAGCCGCAACAACTCCACGGGATTGTCGTTGGCAAGAAGAAGGACTCCGTTGCGCAGGCGGGGCGGAGCGCGATCGGGAAACAGGTCAAAGGCGGTCATACCGGCGGCTTCGAAGAGTGGCCCGAGGGGTGAGTGCCGCAGCTTCTTCAGCAGGCCAAGCAGATGTGAGGGCAGCACGGGCGGATCGAGGTCGACGGTTTCCAGCACCGGGTGACGCAGGGGCGTGGATTCCTCGTTGCTGTCGCGAAGCAGAATTAACGGGGGCGCGGCCGAGCCCATTTTCCTGAGTGCTTGTACGGCAAGATCGTCCCAGACCGCCAAGGCGCCCGCGCTACTGACGATGGCATCGACTGCGGGAATCCTTGCATCGGCGAGGCGGCGAACCAACTCGGATGCCTGGTCAAAGTGTTCGATGATCAGGCCGGGTACCGCGTCCAGCAGTCGCTGAAAGGCCAGGGTCTCCGGCGCGTGGCGCTGTTGGACCAGCAGACG
>JAHCHD010000154.1 GCA_026129915.1 Bryobacterales bacterium | reverse complement strand
CTCAAACCGGAAGGGGTCCCAGGCGCCTTCGCTTTCATAGCGCCCTCGGCAGTCGGTGTTGACCACCGCGTAGCCCATGCGGGCGAGAGTGATCAGGCGGTCGTGGACGCCCACGCTCTCCCGCTGCACGCCATAAGGCGTCCGGACGACGATGGTGGGAAACTTGCCGTCGCGGGCTGGGCGATAAACATCGGCATACAGCTTCACACCATCACGCATAGGGATGGCGCGGTGATGATCGACAAGGATCTTCTCAAACTCCTGCGCGGTTAGGGGCAGCAGGGCTATCAGCAGGATGAAAGCGCGAAGAAGCATGGAGAACCTCCGGTGGCGCGGCGACGGCCTCTGGTAGTTGCCGGGGCCTGTACTCAACGAAAATATCAAGGAAGCGTGGCGTCGCCAACAAGGCAGAGAAACAATGTGGAAGCTAGGAGCTTCTTCGTCAACCGGCGCGTCGTCGCTTCCGGGGGCAACCGTTGGAACAATCAGGTGCGGCCCGGCGGCTGGTCCCCCAATGAAAAAGCGGAGCAGGCCATGCCCGCTCCGCTTCCAGAATCACCAGGAATGGGGTCGCTCAGTAGCGATACTCTTCCGGCTTGTAGGGTCCGCTCTTGTCGACACCCAGATATTCGGCCTGTTTGTCGGTAAGGGTGGTGAGCTTCACCCCAATCTTTTCGAGGTGCAGCCGGGCCACTTCTTCGTCCAGGTGCTTGGGCAGCTTGTACACGCCCACTTCGTAGACGTCCTTGTTCTTCCACAAATCCAGTTGCGCCAGGGTCTGGTTGGCAAAGGAATTCGACATCACGAAGCTGGGGTGGCCGGTGGCGCAGCCCAGATTCACCAGGCGCCCTTCGGCAAGCACGTAGATCACGCGGCCATCGGGGAAGGTGTACTTGTCGTACTGCGGCTTAATGATCGTGCGGGTGACGCCGGGCATCGTATTCAGGCGGTCCATCTGGATCTCGTTGTCGAAGTGCCCGATGTTGCAGACGATCGCCTGGTCCTTCATGTGCTGCATGTGCTCCAGCGTGATTACGTCGCAGTTGCCGGTGCAGGTGACGTAGATATCTCCGCGGCCCATCGTCTCTTCAATGGTGGTCACTTCGTAGCCTTCCATCGCCGCCTGCAGGGCGTTGATGGGGTCAATCTCTGTCACAACCACGCGGCAGCCGAGGCCCTTCAGGCTCTGCGCGGAACCTTTGCCCACGTCGCCATAGCCGCAGACAACGGCCACTTTGCCGGCCATCATCACGTCGGTGGCCCGCTTGATACCATCGGCCAGGCTCTCGCGGCAGCCATACAAGTTGTCGAACTTGCTCTTGGTTACCGAGTCGTTTACGTTGATGGCGGGCACCAGCAACTTGCCTTCCTTTTGCATCTTGTACAGACGGTGGACGCCAGTGGTGGTCTCCTCGGAAACGCCGCGCCATTCGCTCGCCAGATCATGCCAGCGCGTGGGGTTCTCCGCGTAGACTTTCTTCAGGAGGTCCTTGATCACCTCTTCTTCGTGACCTTCAGACGGGGTGTTCACCCAGTCTGAACCGTTTTCGAGTTCGTAGCCCTTGTGAATAAGCAGGGTGACGTCGCCACCGTCGTCAACCACGAGTTGCGGACCCTTGCCGCCTGGATGCGACACGGCCTGATAAGTACACCACCAGTATTCTTCGAGGGTCTCACCCTTCCAGGCGAATACAGGCACACCCGCCGCTGCGATCGCGGCGGCGGCGTGGTCTTGGGTGGAGAAGATATTGCAGCTGGCCCAGCGGACGTCCGCGCCCAGGTCGACGAGGGTTTCGATGAGCACTGCGGTCTGAATGGTCATGTGCAGGCTGCCCGTAATGCGGACGCCGGCCAGGGGCTTCTCGGCCGCATACTTCCGTCGGATTGACATCAGCCCCGGCATTTCATGTTCGGCAATGCCGATTTCCTTCCGGCCCCATTCGGCCAGTTTGATATCGGCAACCTTGAATTCGGCAGCAACAGGATTCACTACAGTGCTCATTGAGAATTGCACTCCTTTGAATTGAGATCCCAGACGGTTTGGCTTCCTGCCTGTTTGATCCGCTTTCCCCGCTGGGGATTGTATAAATCAAACAATCGGGATACATTGATATGTTATTGGATTTTCCACGATGGCGTCAATCCTTAAAGCGATGAAGGTGCTAGCCGAGCCACAACGGCTGCGTATCCTGCTGATTCTGCAGCGGGAAGAAGCTTCTGTGGCGGAACTGCAGGAGATCCTGGCGGCCGGTCAGAGCCGGATCAGCACCCAATTGTCGTTGCTGAAGCAGGCCGAATTGGTGGAGGATCGCCGGCAAGGCAAGAACGTGATGTACCGGTTGGTGCGGGATTTGCCTGAGGCCGTCGGCGCTCTGATGTCGGCGGGCGAGGCGGAAATCCCGGAAGCGCAGGACGATGCCCGGGCACTGAACCTTGTGCTGCGCCGCCGTGCGGATCGCATGCGCGCCTACTTTGATGAGCTGGCTGGTAAGTTCGGCCGTCAGTATGTGCCGGGCCGTTCGTGGCAAGGACTGGCGGAGATGCTTCTTTCGTTGATGCCGCCGCTGGTGATCGCCGATCTTGGGGCAGGCGAGGGGGCGTTCACGCAATTGCTGGCGCGGCGTGCGGAGCGCGTAATTGCCGTGGATAGTTCCGAACGAATGGTTCAAGTGGCTTCTGAACTAGCTGCTCGTAACGAACTGAAAAATATTGATTTTCGCGTAGGAGACATCGAGGATCCTCCAATTGCGGATGAAGCGGTGGACCTGGCCCTGCTAAGCCAGAGCCTTCATCACGCGCTTCATCCAAACCGGGCAATCGCGGCCGCGTGGAGGATTCTGCGTCCCGGCGGACGAATCGCGGTACTGGATTTGAAGAAGCACCATTTTGAGGAGGCACGCGAACTCTACGCGGACCATTGGCTGGGGTTTGCGGAGTCTGAGCTAGAGGCCATGCTTGATGGTGCAAACTTCCAGAGGATCCAGTTAAGTACGGTCCATCGGGAGGCGGAGCATCCGCATTTTGAAACGTTGCTCGCAGTAGGAGTAAAGGCCGGGGTAAGAATTGCTGGCGAATCTTGACAAAAAGCGCAAGATAATCTTGCCGGAAATTAGTTTTACCTGTATGATTTCAACCAGCGAGCAGCTTGTCGAGGTATGCGGAAGGTCCGAGTAGTAGGGACAAGCGAATGGCCCAATTGGCATTTCACCATTCCCTTGTAGTGTATGACTGGCAGAGGGAGCCGGGCTGCGCGGTAGAGCCTCCCCTGAGCAAGCGCAAGAGTACTTTGCGGGGAAGCGAGCTAGAGTCTCGCTCATTGCAGGCGCTGGCCGCGCACACCGTACAGCCGGGAAGCGAGGAGCTTTTTAGGCAAAGCCTTCTATACCTGTGGGCGGCCAAGTGTCGGGAATAATCGCCTGGCGCACACACTGTCCCCGTGCTGAGTAGACGGTTGCCACAAACGGCAAGACTGCGAACACCACCAGCATTCTCACCACCCTTCGCAAACATCCCTATTCGCACCCACCACTTGCCGAGAAGTACAAAGCCCGATTGGGCTAGATTGCTTCCCATTTCTCAGTTGCGTCAATTTCCTGGCGCGCCATCCGGGTAAACCAACTCGTTGCACCAATCTGAAGATCGCCAAGGCGACGGCAGAATGCGGATCACGCCCAAATCAGCGATCATCATGCAGCCGGGCTGGTCCGGCGGCTGGGCTTGCAATATACTTTGAAAACCGAGCGTATCCCCGGGCTTCCGCCCATGGCATGGTGGCTCACGGAGAATTCGCAAAAGGAGTGTGCCATGTCCGAACAGCTTCCGCAATCTGCGGGAACCCGTCAACTCGCTTCCCCCCGCAGAGAGTTTCTGAAGGCCGCTGCTGCCACGGGAGTACTGGTGGCGAAGCCGCGGACTGTGTTTGGTTCGCAGGCCAACTCCACCGTGGAGGTGGGCATTGTGGGCTGCGGCGGACGAGGGAATTGGATTGCGCCTTTCTTCCCGGAATTCGCGGGCGCGCGCATTGTGGCGCTGGCGGACGTGATCCAAACGCACCTTGATACTACGCGCGACAAGCTGAAGGTGGGCGAGGGCCGCGCCTACTATGGCCCGGATGCTTATAAGGAACTGGCCAGCTCGAAGCTGGATGCGGTGATCATCGAGACGCCGCCCTACTTCCACCCGGAGCACGCGATGGCTGCGGTGGATGCGGGCAAGCACGTGTTCCTGGCGAAGCCTGTCGCGGTGGATGTGCCTGGCTGCAAGGACATCCTCGAAAGTGAACGCAAGGCCAAGGCAAAGAAGTTAACTTACTGGGTGGACTTCCAGTCCCGGGCAATGCCCGTCTACAAGGAAGCAGCAGAGCGCATCCACCGTGGCGACCTCGGCTCACCGACCCTGGCGCAGGTCTACTACTACGCCGGGCGCCCCAGCCGCGACAAAGGCACCGAGGGCATGGACCCCGGCCAGCGGCAGGTGCTGAACCACTACATGGACAAGGTGCTGGGCGGCGACATCATTGTGGAGCAGAACATCCACGTCATCGATATCGCGAACTGGTTCCTCAAGGGTCATCCCGTGCAGGCTTCCGGCACCGGCGGGCGGACGGATTGGACTGGGACACCCTACGACGCGGCCACCGCATACGATCATTTCGTCGTAAGCTTCTGGTATCCGAACAACGTGCATGCGACATTCAGTTCTCACCAACTCGGACACTACTCTGACCTCTGCGTGCGGGTGTTCGGGATCAAGGGTGCGGCGGATACACACTATGGGGGATCGATCAGGATTACCGGCCAGAACGCCTGGATGGGAACAGAGAAAGACGACACCTTCCGCCAAGGGGCCATTAACAACGTGGTGGACTTCGTGCGCAGCATTCGGGAAGGGAAGCCCATCTACAACGCCGAGGAGAGCGTGCGCAGCAATCTCACCGCTATTCTAGGACGCATGGCGGCTTACGCTAACGGACCCATCATCACCTGGGATGCGATGATGAAATCGGAAGAGCGGCTCCAAGCCGATCTGAAGCTGAGGTGGTAGGGATGGAATTCTCGAGACGTGCGTTTCTTGCCGCGGCAGCCGGCGCTGCTGGACTAACTGCGCCTGGAGCGGCTCCGAAGGGGCTGAAGCTGGGCGTGATGGATGGCATCCTAGGCATGGCCACTGATCCGGGCTGCTTTGCCAAAGCTAAGGAACTGGGGTTCGCCGGAGTGCAAGTAACCATTGGGCGCCCCGCAAAGAAAGGCACCGTACTTCCTCTGTCCAGTCGCGCGCTTCAGGAGAAGATGCTCGCGGCCAGCGCAGCGGCGGGTGTGCCGATTATTTCTACCTATCTGGATGTGCTGCACGACGATTGCCTAAAGAACTCCGATGTAGCCAGCCAGTGGATTCTGGATGGCATCCAGATCACCAAGGCGCTGAAGGCCAGGATCCTGATGCCGGTGTTCTTCGGCAAATGCGAACTGGCCACGCACGGAGGCATTGAGAAAGCTGTGGCGGCGTTCAAGGACTTGGCTCCCGCTGCGCTGGACGAAGGCGTCGTGATTGGAATGGAGACCCTGCTTACCGCCAAGCAGAGCCTGTTTGTGTTGGAACAAGTAGATTCCCCCGCCATGAAGGTCTACTATGACGTGGGCAATGCCGCCAACATGATTGGCGTCGACCCGGCATCAGAAATCCGCATCTTCGGCAAACAGAATTTGTGCCAGGTGCACTTCAAAGACAAAGCCTACCTGGGGCAGGGCAAGGTGGACTTCGCCGCGGTGTATGCATCCCTAGAGGAAATTGGCTTCGAGGGCTACGGAGTGCTCGAAACAGGTTCCCCGTCCAAGGATGTGGACGGTGATTTGAAACGGAACCTGGAATATTTGCAGGGCCTGTAGAGGCGCGCATTAGCGGCGAACCCTCTCTTAGCCTGATTCCGTCAGAACTCCCGCTCCGGTCGCATCTGCGCCCGGCAGCGAAGCAGGCCGCAGGGCCTCATAACACGCTAGCCGCTTGCTAATCCCCAGGGTTGCGATCCCTGAGTCGTTATTGCGAACGAGACAACCGACGGTTGGGCCGCCGGGGCGAGATTTGAATGCGTGCGCAGGTAGCGCTCTTGCGGTCCGGCGTGGCCAGTTTCCTTTGTCGGAAGGTGGTGGTCTGCGTCTCGACCCTGCCCAGAAAGTCCGTTCATTTCGAAACTCCCCTTGATTACCGAGAGGAAGTCTGGTAATCTTCTCTCGGTAACCGAGGGAGCGAATATGAGCAAACCTTCCGATCTGGTCCAAGGCACTTTGAACGTGCTAATCCTTCGTATTCTCGAGCTGGAGCCACTCCACGGATGGGCATTGGCCCAGCGTTTGAAACAAGTGTCAAATGACGTCTTGCAGGTGAGCGAAGGGTCTCTATATCCGGCTTTGCACAGACTCGAGCAGGAGGGCTGGATTACCTCCGAGTGGAGATCGACAGAGAACAACCGGCGCGCCAAGTTCTATTCGCTGACGAGACCAGGACAGAGGCAACTCGCAAAAGAGACTGCGGAGTGGAGCCGTCTTTCCAGCGCGATCTCACAGGTGTTGGGACTAAGAGAGGCGTGAGTCATGCTCAACCGGCGATTGCTCTACGCACTTCCCATACGCTTACGTTCGCTGTTTCGGCGTCGCGTGGCCGAGGCAGAACTCGACGAAGAGATTCAGTTCCACTTTGAGCGGCAGATGGAGACACAGATCGCAAAGGGCTTGTCTCCCGAAGAGGCTCGCTACGCCGCGATGAGGACGCTCGGGAACACAAGCCTGGTGAAGGAACAGGTGCGGGATGCTTGGGGCTGGAACACTCTAAGCAATCTGCTTCAGGATATCCGCTACGCGATTCGGGTACTTGTTAAGAGCCCCGGTTTTGCGACCACGGCTATCCTTACTCTTGCTCTGGGGATTGCGGCCAGCACGGCCATCTTCACGATCATCGACTCCGTTGTGCTAAAACCCCTTAGTTATCCAGAGAGCGGCAATCTTGTTGCGCTGTGGGAACGGGTTGCGTTTCTAGGTCCGGATGCCACCGGGCCAAATCCCCGGCATGTGGACGTTTGGCGCAAGGGCGCCACCGCGTTTCGCGATATCGCAATCGTCCGACAGAGCACGATCGGCTTAGCTCGCGACATTGACCACCCGAACGTAGTCGGGATGGTTGTCGCTAGCCCAAACCTCTTCGATGTACTCCAAGTATCACCGCTTCACGGACGCACATTTCTGCCAGAGGATGGTGTTCCGGGCAGAGGCAACGTAGTTGTCCTCACTTATAAATTGTGGGAGACAGTGTTCCAATCCGATCCCAATGTCGTCGGTAGATCCGTTCGCCTCAGTGACGTCCCCTTCCAAGTGGTTGGCGTATTACCGCAGAGCTTTCATTTTCCTAACCGGAACGCGCTGCCAACGGTGAGGTCTAAGCAGGCGATGACCGATGTGCCGGAGCCATCCATTTTCCTACCGCTGGCTGTTGATCTTAGCGAGTCAAGCTGGACTGAGTACGGGAATTGGATTGCTCTTGGGCGCTTAAAGGCTGGAATCACTCCAGAGCAGGCTCAGTCAGAACTCCAAATTGTACAAGAGCAGGTATTGGAGCAGATCCCCACATCCGAACGGGACACTGCCAATAATGCGATTGTTCCTGTCGTACAGCCGATGCAGGAAGCAATCGTAGGGCAATCGCGCCGGATTCTGTGGTTTCTGATGGCGGCAGTGGGTGGGCTCATGCTGATCGCTTGTCTCAATCTGGCAAACACCCAGCTTGCACGAACCTACCGCCGTCAACGGGAGGCAAGCGTTCGCGGTGCTCTTGGTGCTCCGAAATGGCGTTTGGTGTGGCAGGCGCTTCTTGAGAACCTGTTAATCGCTGCCGTCGCCGGCGCGTTGGGTGTCGTTCTTGCTGGCATCGGATTGACCCTTTTCCGCCGCATTGCACCCGTAGATCTGCCACGACTGTCCGAGGTCCGGCTGAGCACAGAGGTTCTCCTGTTTGCGGGCGGACTGATGCTGATCTCGGCGGCGATCGTGAGCGTGCTGCCAGTTCTGTATTCTCTCCGCTCAGACTTGCAGGCCTCCCTTCAGCAGGGAAACTCGCGTGCGCTCGGCAGCCGACAGCGACGCGGCGTGCAGGCGTGGCTGATTGGATTCCAAGTGTTCGGATGCACTGCGCTGTTGCTGATCACTGGACTGTTTTCCACAAACCTCCTGCAGTTGCTCAATCGCGACATGGGATTTAGAACAGAGCGGGTAGCCTTTGCACAGGTGAACCTTACGTCTCAGTCCTATGGGCAAGCTACTAACCGCGTTGGCTTCATCGACGCGGTGCTAGAAAATGTACGGGAGATTCCCGGAGTTCAGGCCGCAGGCTTCATCAGCGCCGCTCCGCTTGAGGGTGAGGCGTGGATCAATGGGGTGCAGCGAGTAGACAAGCGAGAGCAGAAAGGCGTTCTAATGAATCTACGCTGGGCAAGTCCGGGGTATTTCGAGGCTCTAAGCCACGAGTTAATTGCCGGACGTTTTCTGGAGGAGCGCGACCGGGCGACACGGGGTGTACTGATTACGGAAGGGGGTGCTCGATCTCTATGGCGGGACGAAACTGCCGTCGGAGGCAAAATTGAGGTGAACGGAATACAGTACACGGTTGTAGGCGTTGTAGGCGATGCGAGGACGGCCTCATTAAAGGCACCGCCTCCCAATATGGTGTACATACATTATGGTGAACAGCCGCCCTACCAGTTGTTCTTCATGGTGCGGGGTAATCAGCCTTCCGAAGCACTGCTATTCGACCTGCGCCAAGCGATCTGGAAGCATGCTCCTTCAGCACCCATCGCGCGCGCCAAGACTTTGGATAGCCAGGTCCGCGAGTCCCTTGGCATGGAGCGTATTCAAACGGTGGTGATCAGCGCCTTCGGCATTGCCGCCCTTTTGATAGCTATGCTCGGAATCTATGGAATCTTGAACTACTCCGTAGCGACGCGGAAGCAGGAGATCGGACTGCGGAAAGCTGTCGGTGCTACACCACAATGCATTTACAGACTGACTATGGGCGAGGTTGGAATGCCAATAGTTGCCGGGCTGATGGCTGGCCTCATCGCCATGGTTGCAGCGGGCCGGGTGATGAGCGGCATGTTGGATGGAGTAGAAGGACTCGATCCCCTCATCGTGACCACCGTGCTTACCGTGTTTGTCAGTTGCGCGATCATGGCTGGTTTCCTTCCGGCCTGGCAGGCTGCGTCCCTGGATCCGGTGGATGCTTTGCGTTCTGAGTAACGCTAGATCGTGCTGCAACTCAACCAGTCCACCCGTTTGTTGGCTAGCTTTGACGGCAGCCAGCGCCGAAGGGAAGGCGGATCGCGGCATGGATGCGGGGCAACTCGCCTCTCTACCGCGACAAAGGCCTGCACAGTGGCAGTGCGGTTTGAGCCGTATCGGAAGCCCGAGTCAAGCGCGGACAAGTCACGCTGTGACGATCCCTTCTGGAATCTCTGTGGCCTGGCTGCGGTGGTGCTGGCTCCCGTGATTCTCTTAGCGTTCGTTCCGGATATGGTCAAGTCTCGCCGTGAAGATCGAGCACTCGACCGCGGCATTCAAACAGGGCCTGGGATGAGCTGTCAGAAAAGAGGCGGGTGGCATGGTTCACGCGACGGGGCGTTGGCGCGCTACCATCACGGGAGTGCTTCGCTGCTATATTACGGATCGTCACCAGGCGGGGGGGCCGGATGCCCTCTTTGCGTTGATTGCCCGTGCTCTGGAACTGGGCGTTGAGATCGTTCAGGTTCGGGAGAAGGACTGGGACGCCCGTTCGCTGACGGCGTTTACGGAGCGTGTGCTGGCGCTGCCTAACCCGCACCACAGCCTGATTGTGCTGAATGGCCGCGCCGATATCGCGCTGGCTACCGGCGCGCATGGCGTGCACCTTCCCTCGGATGGCATTGCACCGGAACGGCTTCGCGCGATCGCCCCGCCTCGCTTTGTAATTGGCGTGTCGTGCCACACGCGGGCTGCCATGGATCGTACCCTGGCAGAGGATGCGGACTATGTGTTTCTGAGTCCTGTCTTTGCCCCGATCTCGAAGGACGACGCGCGGCCGACGCTGGGCATCGAAGGGCTACGCGAGGCGGTGAAGGGCTATCCGATCCCTACCTTTGCGCTTGGCGGCATCACACCCGAAACGATGGCAGAGTGCCTGGATGCCGGTGCCCCTGGGGTGGCGGGCATCAGCCTGTTTCAGTGCCATTTGTTGCTGTAGCCAGCCCGCGCTGGCGCTGGAAGCGGGCACGCGGAGTGTTATCATACCCAGTAGCTTCCGGGATGATCGCACACACCCAAGTTGTTGAAATTCCGTTGTTCCGGCTCGAATGCGGTGCGACCCTTGCCCCCGTCTCGATTGCCTACGAGATGTACGGCAAGCTGAACGACGACGCCTCCAATGTGGTGCTGGTGGAGCATGCGTTCACGGGTGATGCCCACGCGGCGGGAATCAGCGAAGTGGACGGGAAGCCGGGCTGGTGGGACCTGATGATAGGTCCGGGCAAGGCCTTCGATACCAATCTCTACTGCGTGATCTGTTCGAACGTGCTGGCTGGCTGCAAGGGCACCACGGGTCCAGCGAGCATGGATCCAGCTACCGGTAAGCCTTACGCAATGCGCTTTCCTGTGACCACCGTGGGCGATATGGTGCGTTTGCAGCGGGAGTTGCTGACAGTGCTGGGTATCCGTAAGCTGCTGTGTGTGGCGGGCGGTTCCATGGGCGGGATGCAGGTGCTGGAATGGGCGGTGAGTTTCCCGGATGAAGTGCTTTCGGCGATTCCCATCGCCACCACCGCGAGGCATAGCGCGCAACAGATCGCGTTTAACGAAGTGGGCCGCCAGGCGGTAATGGCAGACCCTGATTGGAACCATGGGAACTACTATGAGGGTGAACCGCCCCGGCGCGGGCTAGCGGTGGCCCGCATGGTGGGCCACATCACGTACATGAGCGATGAGTCAATGCGCGAGAAGTTTGGCCGTCGCACCCGGGGCGAGGATTTGCTGGACACGGAGGGCGGAAGCATCTTTGAAGTGGAGAGCTATCTGCGGTACCGTGGCAGCCAGTTCGTGAATCGCTTCGACGCCAATTCGTATCTCTATATCACCAGAGCCATGGACAGTTTTGATCTGTTCACCTGCGAGCGGTTGCTGAACCTGACACGATCCGCCACGCGGTTTCTGGTGATCAGCTTTACGTCGGACTGGCTATACCCTAGCTACCAGTCCCAGGAGGTTGTGAACTTGCTGCGCGGTCGCAACCACGACGTCGCCTACGTGGAACTCGATACCAACTACGGGCATGACGCCTTTCTGGTGGACGTGGCCCAGCAGACGGAAGTGGTGCGAGGATTCCTGGGCAGCGTGAGCCGAAACCGGACGACGGTTTACGCG
>JAHCHD010000153.1 GCA_026129915.1 Bryobacterales bacterium | reverse complement strand
AAATCCGCTGGTTACCTCGCGCTGCAGGAGGAACTGGTTGATGGCCGCTTTCGCACTACGCGGCAACGCATAGAAGAGCCCCAATGACATCGCCAGGATCCCGACAGAAATGAGGCCGCTCACGAAAGCGAGTCGCCCCGGCAGGCGGTGCATGCCGGTCTGCGCCGGACGGTTTCTGCTCAACGAGCGGTGCAGTTCCAGGCTGGTGAATGCCATTACACTGAACACCAGGAAGCCCAACAGGAAAAGGAAGAAAAGCGAGTCCGCGGTAAGCACGGCGGCCACTACCAGCAACAGAAACGAAAGCACCAGGCGGGCAATATGGTCGCGCACGTCCTGCGCGGAGATCAGCTTTAGCACGGCCAGGAAGAAGATGAGGTGAACGGTGGCCTGGATGAAATCCTGGCTCCACCAGAGGATGTCCGCCGGGTACAGCCCGATCGCGAATACGGTTAGCGTACCCAGCAGCCAGCCAGGAAACTGGGCGGGCAGCAGACCCATCAGGGCGACTGCACGGTAGAGCAGACCTACGGACATAAACACGGAGGTATAGAGGTCAAGCGTACCTGTGCTAAGCATGGCCAGATAGCCGCATAGCACCAGGCCGAGCGTGGAAAACTCGAAGAGCGCGTCCACCGCAGGGGCACGCCGGGCCGCGCGAGAGCGGTACCAGCGGAGAAGACGCTGGGCTCGTCCCGCCCGCGGAGTGCCGGGCACGGATTGGGAGGCCGTGCTTTTCATGAGCAATCAGTTCTCCTTAGGGGACGACGCTCCGGGCATCGCCGCCGCCTGGAAGGCCAACAGGAACGGGCGCCGCTCTTCGCTGCGCAGAGCCGCGGCATCCACCACAACAAAGCTAGCGCCCATCTGGAAGTAGTATTCGTTCACGGCGCGAGGGTACGTCTGCACCGCTTCAAAAGCAGCCGTGCCACTTCCCAGTTCATAGACGCGCACGGGGACGGAACGTTCCCCTTGACGAAACACAGTCTGCTTGCCGCTCTGCGCGCCCAGCTTACGCAAAGATTCCGGCAACTCAGTGGCCAGCAGGGCGTCCACTGCATCACGCTGCCATGGGCTGTTACCAAGATCCTCGCTTTGAAGCAATTCGGGGACGCGGGCGCGCTGTTCCTGCTGGGCGCAGGAAAACATTCCCAGCGCTACCAAGCAAAAGGCAAATCCCAGGGCGAACCGGAAGGAACAATGAGCAACGTTCACGATTTCATTGTTTCATGGCGCGATGCCCGCAGGAAAAGTTGACGCCGGATCGCGGCTGCTCCACGCGTTACGGGTATCCTGGAATGAGGCGGTTGCGGAGACATCCGCGAGTTGAATGGCCAAAATCAGAATAAAGTCCACCACGAAGGGCTCCAAGACGAAGCCCGGTCTGTTTCGGGAAAACCTGCGCGCATTGCCCTGCCTTTTGATTGTGATCCTGGGCATGGTGCTCGTGTTCTGGGTGTTCTATTTGGGATTGAGAGGAAGCTGAGATCATGCGCAGTGACGGCAGACAAACAGACCAGATGCGGCCCGTGACCATTGTCCCGGACTACCTGAAGACCGCCGAGGGGAGTGTGCTGATTGAGTTTGGCAACACTCGCGTGCTATGCGCCGCGACGGTGGAAGATAGCGTCCCACCCTTCAAGAAGAACAGTGGCGAGGGCTGGGTGACAGCCGAGTATTCCATGCTGCCCCGCGCCACCGTCACCCGGACACCGCGCGAGGTAAGCAAGGGAAGGCAATCGGGAAGAACACTGGAGATCCAGCGCCTGATTGGGCGTTCGCTGCGCGCCATCGTGGACCTGCGCAAACTGGGTGAGCGCTCCATCATTGTCGATTGCGATGTACTGCAAGCCGACGGCGGCACCCGGACGGCATCCATCACCGGTGCGATGATCGCGCTGGGAATGGTGGCAAACCGTCTGCTGGAAGCGAGAATGACACCGGCTGGAGTGCTACTGGATAGTGTCGCCGCCATCAGCGTGGGCATTGTGGACGGCGAACCCATGCTCGACCTCTGTTACACCGAGGATTCCCGAGCCGACGTTGATATGAACGTCGTGCTGACGGGTGCAGGGCGCTATGTGGAACTGCAATCCACAGCCGAGCAGAACGCCTTCGACGACCAGCAATTGCAGGCAATGATCGCGCTGGCCCGGAAGGGCATTGGCGAATTGGGCACACTGCAGCGGAACTACTTTAAACTGTGATGCGCATTCACGTCGCCACCTCCAATTCAGGCAAGCTGCGTGAGTTTCAGCAGGCAGCGGCGCAGCTCGGCTATGGGGAGATCGAGATCAGCCCCCTGCTCCTGCCCAAGGGCGAAGTCCCCCCGGAAGAGCACGGCGACACTTTTGGGGAAAACGCGGCCATCAAGGCGCGGCACTACAGCCGGTTCACCAGCGAGATGGTGTTTGCCGACGATTCCGGACTGGAGGTAGATGCACTGGGTGGAGCGCCGGGTATTCACTCGGCACGGTATGCGGGCGAGGGTGCGGGCGATGCCGCCAACAATGCACTGCTGCTCGAACGGATGGTTGGAATCGAACAGCGCAGCGCGCGCTTCGTTTGCGCGATTGCCGTGGCACAGGCGGGTGAGGTGCTGGCAATTTTCCGCGGCGCCATCGAAGGGGCCCTGCTCGAAGCTCCCCGCGGCGAACGCGGCTTTGGCTACGACCCGCTATTCTATTACCCTCCCCTGGCCCGCAGTACCGCGGAACTTCAGCCCGAAGAGAAGATCCAAGTGAGCCACCGCGGGCAGGCGCTCAAACAGATGCTCGGGTGGCTGCATGCACGAGAGTAGGCGAGTGGCCGAGCGGGAGCGGGCAGCAGAAGAAGGCAGGTCTGGCGCACCGCCTATCGGGCTTCCAACGGCAGCCATGCCCGCCCGTCCGGGTTGCCTTTGTAGTCGGCGCGGGGGCGGATGAGGCGATTGTTGGCGTATTGCTCCAGCACATGGGCGATGTAGCCTGACATGCGGCTGATGCCGAAGATGGGCGTGTACATATCCACGGGGATGCCCATCGCGTAGTAAGCCGTGGCCGAGTAGAAATCTACATTCGGATATATTGGCTTGAGACTCTTCACCGTATCTTCAATTCGCCTCGAAATCGCGTACAGGTGCTGTTGTCCGGCGGCGCGGCTCAACTGCTCGGCCAGGGCACGGAGGTGCGTCGCACGCGGATCTTCCGTGCGGTAGACACGGTGGCCAAAGCCCGGCATTTTATCTTTACGCGCAAAGGTCTCGCGCACTAACGCCTCGCCCTCCTCTGGCGTCTTCAGCTTCAGAAGGAGCTGGATGACCTGCTCGTTGGCTCCGCCATGCAACGGCCCTTTCAGTGTCGCGAGCCCCGCGGTACATGCGGCATACAGGTCACTGAGTGTGGCTGCGGCCACACGCGCCGCGAAAGTGGACGCATTGAATTCGTGGTCTGCATGAAGAATCAGCGCAACGTCGAGCGCGTGCACAGCCTCGGGTAACGGCTGTTTGCCCGTCAGCATATAGAGGAAGTTGGCGGCGTAGCCAAGCTTGTCGCAGGGCTCCACCGGGCGAGCACCCTTACGCAGGCGTTCGAAGTCCGCCACAACGGTTGCCGTCTTGGCCATCAGGCGGAAGGCTTTGCGGCGATTGGCTTCGGGGGTATGGCTAGCGGATTCCGGGTCGTACTGGGCCAGCATCGAGACAGCTGTGCGCATCACGTCCATCGGCGGCGCCAGAGGTACGCCACCCAGGTAGTGCCGTACGCCATCGGGCAGGTGACGCTGGCTCAGCAGTTCCTGCTGAAAGGCAGCCAGATCGCGCGCCGTAGGCAGATAGCCATGCCACAGCAGGTAGATGACTTCCTCAAAGGAAGCGCACTCCGCCAGCACATGAATGTTATAGCCCTGATAGCTGAGAATTCCCTGCTGCCCGTCGATGTAGCAGATGGAACTCTCGGCGGCGATGACGCCTTCCAGACCTGCGCTGGGTGTACTCATGGTGAATCTGCGAACTTTCCAGCATAGCAGGGTGAATCGCGCGGACAGTGGCTGCTTGGGCGGATGCTGCTTGGACGGTTGTTCGACGGAGGTGGAACTTAGCAGCCTGATGCCGATATACTGCCCGAAGCAAGAACACGGCAGGAGGCATGGTATGCGAAACGAACTCACAAGTTCCAGTTGGAAGCGGCGCGATTTTTTGCGCAGCGTGGGACTGGGTGCGGCTGCACTGGGGACAGGCGCTCTCAGCAGCTGCGGTGGAAGTCGCAGCGGACCGCCGAACTTTGTTGTGATCTTCCTGGATGATTCGGGATATGGCGACTTTCACCCCTTTGGCAACCCGCCCTACCCTACGCCGAATGTTGCACGGTTGGCGCAAGGGGGCTGCCGCTTCACGAATTTCTACGTGCCACAAGCGGTCTGCTCAGCATCTCGCTCCGCGCTGCTAAGTGGTTGCTACCCTGGCAGGACGAAGGTGTTTGGCGCCCATGGTCCGCGTGCCCGCGGCCTCGACCCCAGCTTCGCTACCATGGGCGAGGTATTGAAGACTGCCGGTTACGCCACCGGCACTTTCGGCAAGTGGCACATCGGCGATCAGCCTGACACGCGACCCCCGGCCCGCGGCTTCGATGAGTCAAGCGGACTGATGTACTCGAATGATATGTGGGAGTATCATCCCGAGCGACCTGAAAACTTCCGCGAGCACGCGCTGCAGTTTTGGAAAAACGGCGAAATTACCGTCGAACGCGTCACCCCAGAGGATCAGCCCAACCTCACCACATGGGGCACCGAGCATGCAGTCGACTTCATCAACCGCCACAAGCAGCAACCGTTCCTTTGCTACGTGCCCTATTCCATGCCGCACGTCCCGCTGTTTGTGAGCGACAAGTTCAAGGGCAAGTCCGGCGTTGGTCTTTATGCAGACGTGATGATGGAAATCGACTGGGGCGTTGGCCAGATTCTGGACGCGCTGCGTGATAACGGCCTCGAAGAGAACACGATGGTGGTGTTTACCTCGGATAACGGACCTTGGACCGGATATGGGAATCATGCCGGCACCACGCCGTTCCGCGAGGCCAAGGGGACTGGCTTCGATGGCGGCACGCGTAGCGCCACCATTATGCGCTACCCAGGCAAAATCAACGCAGGCAGTGTGTCGGCGCGCGCTGCATGCACGGTAGATCTGATGCCTACTTTCGCGCACCTTGCCGGAGCTCAACTGCCGAGCCATCCCGTTGATGGCAAGAACCTGTGGAACCTGTTCGCGGGCACTCCAGGCGCCGTGAACCCGCACGAATACTACCCGTTCTCGACCGGACGGGTCTTCGAGGGCGTGTTGAGCGGCGACGGAAACTGGAAACTTCATCTGCCCCATAGCTATCGCGTGGTGGTGGAGCCGGCCAATGACGGGGCTGCCGGCAAATACGAACAGGCCCAGATTGAGTTGTCTCTCTTTGATATGCAGAACGACCCCAAGGAGACGACCAACGTCATCGACAAGCACCCTGAAGTGGCACAACGCCTGCAGGAATTCGCCCGGCAGCACCAGCAGGAATTCTATGCCGAGGCGTGACGAGCGCGATGGCAGAAGATGGGTAGCGTGACGGCCTGATAGGCACTTCCAGGTGCGTACTGTTGCTGAGGGATTGGGGATCGGGCTTGCTGGGTCGGGAATGGCTTCCATTCTCGTGCTCGCGCGCCATAGCCACTGCACCCTTACGTGCAGCTTCCGCACTACGGTCAGCGGGGCAATTTGCGCTATCTCTGGAGAATCAGTGGCCTGATCCAATTGTTCCCCGAATTCCGAACTGGGGACGTCCAGATTCGTTGACTCCGGGGTAGCCGAATGGTAACGGTAATCCACCCGTATGGTGTCGCTTGCATCGCGGTTCCATTCGTGGTGTCATCAAAAAATTACGGACAGGGCCATTAGCAATAGGCAAGTAGCATTAAGTCGATATGTCTGGAATTCACCCTAGATCTTTGCCCTTCACGATTGCATTGCACTGGGCGCTATTGTGCACCCCGGTCATGGCGATTGCTCAAAGATCTGGCGCTCCAGCCAGCCAGACGGCGACCGTCGACGCTCCGCAGCTGCGCTTGCTTGGTGCGGCATCGGGACCATCCGGCAAGTCAGTTGGGGAACGCTTCGAGTTCCATGAGGAACGAAAGCGCTTCATCGTTCCGCAGGATAAGTCCGTCATCATCTATATGGAATGGGAAGGACCCGCGGGCGAGCAGCGCATCACCGGCATCTGGAAGAAGCCTGACGGCAGCACGGGCTTTCTTTCCTCAGACATCGAACTGGTGTCACCATCCACCCGATTCAATGCCTACTGGACTTTCTACTTGAACCCCGGGATGGATGGCGGAATCTGGCAGTTTGAAGCAATGGTGAATGGGGTGCCCGCCGGCTCCTACCCCTTTGAGATTGTCAGCCCCCCTAGCGAACCTCAGGCTGATGCCACATTGGCCAGTCCGAAGCCGCCCACAATGGACGACCTCTACGGACTTCGCCGCTCGCTTGTCTGGATCTATCGGATGGACGATACGGGACATCGCGACGGCTCCATGAGCGGGTTTGTACTGCGCAACGGCGTCGTAGCCACTTCGTTTCAGGCAGTCGACAACGCCGATCACATTGAGGTGGAGTTTGCTGACGGACGGAAGGTTCGTGTGGAAGAGGTCCTTGCCTACAGTGCCCAGGAAGACTGGGCACTGATCGTCGCTGATACCGCGGAAGTCCCTGCCTTGCCTGTCGCCACGGATTCCGCAGCCGCGGTTGGCCACCGGCTTGTGGTGTTTAACGCCGAACCGCAGCAGACCCGCGTGATAGGCGGGGTAGACTTCAACGGACGCAAGCCGTCCGGCGCTCTTCAGCGCTTCGTGTTCGGCCCGGGACTTCCCGACGAGGCCATGGGTGGTCCTCTCCTTGATGTGTACGGCAATGTCGTCGGGCTGCTGTCCGGCTGCGTAGCCCCTGGAACCCGTTTGGGCGGCGCCAGCCGGCTGATGGCAGGCGTGGGCGCCAAACTCTGTAGCCGCAATACAGCAGTCCCCATAGCGGCGCTAAACGGCGGTTTGGGTGGTACCCCAGTCACTTATGCGTCCCTGCGCGACTCGGGTGAGATCACGGCACCCGTACGCAAGGTCGACACGTTTCTGCACGGCGGAACGCGCCGGAAGTCGGAAACCGATCGCCAGCGGCGCATCATGGGACGACTAGCCCTTGATGACCAGGTCGAGTTCAATCAGGGAGACGGGGAAGTTACCGTTTATTCCTGGTGGCAGGTCCCCAATCATGTCAAGAGAGCCTCTCCTATCCTGCTTACCGGGCAAGTCTACGACTCAGACAATCAGCTTCGGGCGAAGGTGGAGCCAAAGACCTTACGAGTAGGAAAAGGCACGCCGCTCGAATCGCAATTTTCGTTCCCACTCGGTAGTCTGAAAAGCGGCATTTACCGCATCGATACCCTTGCAAACGGGGTTTGTGTTTGGCGAACGTTCATTGAAGTCCGCGACTAGCGGATGCGGGGCCGGCGACGGCGAAGAGGGCCAAAGCAGTGTGCGCCACGCTGGTGATAACCTTGCTCACCTGCCGGTCGCTGGAATCACCCGCGCACGCCATGATTGGTCCGGTGTTGGGACCAACATTCGAAGGGACACATGGTTCGCCATGCTTCGGTTCGCTGCCCCGACGACTAGCTTTGGTTGCTCAGGAGCGACGGCAGTCACCATTCGCAGGCTTGGCGTCGCGATATGATGAGGGGTCTCAGGCCGAGCCCCCTTCACGGGTGGAGGCGTGAAAGGGTATCGTTTTCATGAAACGGCGGGAATTCATCAGAGGTGTGGGCGGGGGGTTGGTGGCTGCCTCCGCCTGGCAGGCAAAGCTGGTCGCGCAGCAGACGGACACGCGCGCCATCCCTTACCGTCAGGTCCATCTGGACTTCCACACCAGCGATCTCATCCCTGAAGTGGGCGCGGACTTCAACGCCGAAGAGTTCGTGGCCACCCTGAAGCAGGCACGCGTCAACTCCATCAATATCTTCGCCAAGTGCCACCACGGCTACGCCTACTACGACACGCAGATTGCGCGACGCCATCCCACGCTGCCCGCGGGCCTGGACATGATGGGCGAGATGGTGCGCGTGCTGAACCGTGAAGAGATCGAGGTGCATGCCTATTATTCCCTGGTGTGGGATGTGCTGGTGGCGCGGGAGCACCCGGAGTGGCTGATGCTTGAGGCCTCGGGCAAACCCGTGGCAGACAAGTGGCCATGGGTTTGCACGAACTCGCCGTATCTCGACCAGGTGGTGCGCGAGAACGAGGAGATCCACAGCAAGTACAAGCTAAACGGCGGATGGTACGACATTTTGAAGCAACCCCCGGGCGGCTGCTTCTGCAAGTGGTGCGTGGACGAACGGAAGCGCATGGGCCTGAGCACCAGCAAAGACGACATTTGGAAGCACAACAAGCATGTGGCCTTCAAAGTGGAGAAAGCACTCACGGACGTAGTACGCAAGCATAACGCCGATGGCGGAACCTTCTTCAACAGCCGCCTGGTGATTGGCGTCCGCGACGAACTACCCTACTACAGCCACATCGAGATCGAGAGCCTGCCCACGGGTGGATGGGGCTACACCCACTTTCAGCAGCGGGTCCGCTATATGCGCACGCTGGGCAAGGAACTTATCGGAATGACCGGGCGCTTTCATAAGTCCTGGGGCGACTTCGGCGGACTGAAGAACCAGGCGGCGCTCGATTTTGAGTGCTTGAACTTCCTGGCCAATGGCTGCCGGGTGAGCGTGGGCGACCAGTTGCACCCGCGTGGGCGCCTGGACGCCGTCACTTACCAGCGGATCGGCAAGACCTATGCCAAGGTGGAAGCCCTGGAACCTTGGGCGCACCAGACGCATGGCATCGCGGAGATCGGCGTCTATTCGTCAACGAGCACGAACCCGGATTCCACCACGCAGAAGATCACGGATATCGACCAGGGCTTTACGAACATGCTCGTCGAACTGCACCAGCAGTTCGACATCCTGGATCTTGAGAGCCCGCTGGACCGCTACAAGGTCATCATTCTTCCGGACGCCATTGCGCCTGACCCGCGCATTCTGGCCAAGCTGAAGGCCTTCCTGGCGGCGGGCGGAGCGGTGATTGCCAGCCACAAGAGCCTTCTGGATGAGGGCGCCAGCCGCTTTGCACTGGATGAGTTGGGGATCGCCTATGAAGGGCAGGCGCGCTATCAGCAGGAGTATCTGGCGCTGAAAGAAGAGGCGTTTCCAGAAATCGACTGGCAGCCATACTTCCTCTACCAGCGCGGGCTTTCCGTGGTGGCGAAGCCGGGGACGGAAGTGCTGGCTACCTACGCTCACCCGTACTTTGACCGCAGCCCTCAAGCCTTCAGTAGCCATCAGCAGACGCCGCCGGGCAAGGTTACGGACGAAGCGGTGATCACTCTAAAGGGCAAGGTGGCCTACATCGCTAACCCTTTCTTTGCGAGCTATGCGACGGATGGCTTTGGGGTGCAGAAGCAGGTAGTGGCCTCACTGCTGAAGCGCCTGTTGCCGCAACCGGTGCTTACCGTCAAGGGCATGCCATCGGCGGGGCAGGTGACCCTGCTTCGCCAGGATGCGCCAAACGGCAAACGCCTGGTGGCGCATCTGCTGTATTACCCCGCTACGCGGCGCGCGCCCAATATCGACATCATTGAGGAGCCGGGGCTCGTGGAGAATGTTACGCTCCAAATCCGCACCAAAGCCAAGCCCCGCGAGGTGCAACTGGTTCCGCAGCGACAGAACCTGCCCGTGAACTGGCAGAATGGAGTAGCTAGTTTCAATATTCCGCGCGTGCACGGACACCAGGCCGTGGCGGTAGAGGCCGAACTGGCGTAACTCATGGAAACCATCGCCCCTGCCACAGCCCAGGATTTCGCGGACGCTTACGGCGCTGCCTATGCGGCGGGCAAGAGCATCCGCATCATCGGAAACGACAGCAAGTGGCGCTGCGCCGGGCCAATCGCGCCAGCTGAGCTAACCCTTTCCACCAGCGGTCTGCGCGAGGTGGAGGAGTACAACCCTGGCGACCTGAGCGTCCGCGTCCAGGCAGGCATGCCCTACCGGGAACTCAACTCAATGCTGGCCGAATGCGGGCAGATGCTGCCCCTTGACCCTCCCTTTCATGACGACGCCACCATTGGGGGCGTAGTTGCCAGTAACCTCTGCGGACCACGGCGGCGCGCCTACGGCACGGCGCGAGACTACGTGATTGGAGTAGAGTTCGTTGACCACCAAGGGCGACGCGTTCAATCCGGCGCGATGGTAGCGAAGAACGTGGCAGGCTACGACCTGAACAAGCTGTTCGTGGGTTCCTGGGGTGCACTGGGACCTATGGTGACCATCAACCTGCGGGTTTCCCCGGTGGAAAAATTCAACCACAGCTTCACCTTTATGGGGGTGAATGGCCCACAGCTAGGGCCGCTACGTGATTCGCTGCTGCGTGCGCCAGTGGCACCGGTGGCCATCGACTACGTAAACGCCTCCGCTGCGGACAAGATGCGTCTTGACGGCCCCACGCTGCTGGCCCGCTTCGCCTGCCAGCCCGAGGTGCTGAACCGCATTCGCGTACATCTTGCCAAAGAGGGGTTTGCATTGCCAGAGCCGCTGCCGGAAGAACCGGCATTCTATATATGGCAGCGTGTGCGTGAATGGCTGAATGCTCGCGCTCAAAGCCATGCCGATGGCGTGGTACTGCAAATGGCTACAGCGAACTCCCGCGTCTTTCACGATGCCAACGCTCTGGGCGGGCAGGTGGTTGCGCGCGCAGCCTCGGGCGTAGTCTTCGCCGGCTACCGCGACACCGATACCGCGATGGATACCCTGCAATATCTGGAAACGCAGGGCCGCCGCGTGGTGGTACTCCAGGCCCCGCAACTTACCAGGGAGCAGCGCACCCTCTGGGTGGGACCTCAAACTGATTTGCCCATGATGCGGAAGCTGAAGGATTATTTTGATCCACAGCGTATGGTGAACCCCGGGAGGCTGTATGGCCGTATCTGAACTGCCCATGCTTCCCCAGCACCCGCCGGGTGCGACTGGCCCGAAGCGTGTGGATCTCGACACCTGCGTGCATTGCGGGCTTTGCCTGAATGCCTGCCCTACCTATCGGGAACTGGGCCTGGAGGCTGACTCGCCCCGCGGGCGGGTTTACCAGATGGTGCAGGTACACGAAGGAAGAGTGGAGATCAGCGAGAGCTACCAGCAGCATATCGACCTTTGCCTGGCCTGCCGCGCGTGCGAGACGGCTTGCCCTTCCGGGGTGCCCTACGGACGCCTAGTGGAAGCTGCACGCGCGGAGATCGAACTCACCGCGAAGCGTCCGCGGCTGGAACGAATGGTGCGGAGCTTTGTCTTCGGCAGAGTGCTGCCTTCGCGCCGGTGGCTGCATCTGCTTGCCTATCCGCTGTACCTC
>JAHCHD010000152.1 GCA_026129915.1 Bryobacterales bacterium | reverse complement strand
AAGCCCTTCCCCAAGGAAGGCAAACGGCCCGCCCGGCCCAAAGCCCGGCGGGCCGTTTTGCGTTCCGGATGGTGCCCGTCATGGCCCTGGCTACCTGAAAGTTCTGCCGGAGTTTCCATCGAACCTTTCCGCAAATTGCCCTATACTGCGAGAGAGCCTTCTCAGTTAGGAGTATCCGGTGAGCACCCCTTCCAACTTCCCACCTCCGGGTGGCGATTTCTCGCGCCAGCCCAACCCTCAGTGGAATCAGCAACCAAACCAGCAGTTTGGTCAGCAGCCTCTTCCACCGGCAAAGAAGTCGGGAGGGATGTGGCTGTGGGTGATCGGGGGCTGCCTGGGCATTGTGCTACTCGGCGGTATCGCTATCGCGGCACTCGGGTATTTCGGGGTGAAGAAGTTCCAGGAATCGACGGGCCTCAGCGCGGAGGAGTTTGAGAAACGCCCTGCCTTCGCGGCCGCGAAGCTGCTAACCGCCCTGAATCCGGAGATCGAGTTGATAGACGCCGACGAAGATACGCAGCGCCTCACCATTCGCGAGAAGGCTACCGGGAAGACGATCTCGGTCACTCTCGACGAATTGAAGGAAGGCCGGATTCGCTTTACCGACGACAAAGGCGAGGAGTTCAATGTTCGTATCCAGGGCGAGGGCGATACTGGTTCGCTGCAGGTTGAAACTGGAGACGGCCGCCAAGTGGTGAATATTGGACCAGGGACGGCGGAGGATCTGCCGGACTGGGTACCTGTGCCGGAAGGTATGTTCACCAGCCGCCAGCGTGTATCAAGCGGCGACACCGAAATCTATGGCGGCAAGCTGACCTCCCCGTTGAGTCCGGAGGCCTTTGCGGAATGGTTCGATTCCGCCGCGCGCGCGAAGGGGCTGAACGTGCTGAACCGCACTGTTAGCCGTTCCGGTTCCGGCGGTACGGTGATCCTCCAAGCCGGAGCCGACGGTGAGAAGCGCACGCTCAGCGCGATCGGTAATCAGAACTCCAGCGGGCAGCTGGAAGTGATCTATAGCGCCATCGTAAAGCCATGAAGTTGGTGCGAATTCGGTTCCGCAGGTGCAACAACAGCCATCTTGTGATTGTCCAACGACGTTAGCCGCGATACCATGGAAGCTTAAGCAGACGAAAGCGTCTGAAATAACGAATGGCTGGCTGGCAGATGTGAGGTGCCTGTGGAACGACTGATAGAAGTGACCGATGTAATCCTGCGCGATGCTCACCAGAGCCTGCTTGCTACGCGCTTAGGAATCGACGACATGGCTCCTGCTTGTGCTGACCTTGACGAGGCCGGCTACTGGAGCCTGGAGTGCTGGGGCGGCGCCACGTACGATTCCTGCATCCGCTATTTGAATGAGGACCCCTGGGAGCGCCTGCGCACCTTCCGCAAACTCCTGCCGAAGACCCGCCTGCAGATGCTATTGCGCGGGCAGAATTTGCTGGGATACCGGCACTATGAAGATGGCGTCGTCCAGCGGTTCGTGGAGAAGTGTGCCGACAACGGCATGGACGTGTTCCGCGTCTTTGATGCGCTCAACGACGTGCGCAACATGGCCACCGCGCTTCGGGCAGTGAAGAAGACCGGAAAGCACGCACAAGCCGCCCTCTGCTATACCATCAGCCCGGAACACACCATTGAAGACTTCGTGCGCCTGGCGGAAGAACTGGCGCACCTCGGCGCGGATTCCATCTGTATCAAGGACATGGCTGCCCTGCTGAAGCCGCAGCCCGCCTTTGACCTGGTGCAAGGCATCAAGCGCTCTTGCGGTACCCAAATGCAGGTGCATGTTCATGTGCATGCCACCACGGGTGTGACGCTGGTGAGCCTGATGAGGGCCATCGAGGCAGGCGCGGATATTGTTGATACCTCGCTCAGCGCACTTAGCCTGGGCTCCGGGCACAACCCCACCGAGGCGCTCGTCGAGATGCTCGAAGGCACCGGCTATCGAACTCGCCTCAAGATGGACTATGTGGATCGCGCCAACGAGCACTTTCTGAAAGTGAGGCCCCGGTACAAGGAATTCCTTACAGCATTCACTGGCGTGGAAACAAGCATCTTCCAGAGTCAGATTCCCGGCGGGATGCTCTCCAACATGGAGAGCCAGCTAAAGCAGCAGGGAGCCGGCGACAAGATGAAAGAAGTGCTGGAGGAAGTGCCTCGCGTCCGGAAGGATTGTGGCTACCCGCCATTGGTGACGCCAAGCAGCCAGATTGTCGGTACGCAGGCGGTGTTCAACGTCCTGATGGGACGCTACAACGTGATCACCGGTGAGTTTGCTGACCTCATGCTGGGGTACTACGGCACCACGCCTGGTATCAAAGATCCGGATGTGCTGGAAAAGTGCGAGGCTCATTCCAAGAAGGAGCCCATCAAGACCCGTCCAGCAGATCTATTGAAGCCAGAATGGGATGCCCTGCGGGCTGAGTCGATCGCGCTACCCGGTTGCAACGGTTCCGACGAAGATGTGCTGACGTTTGCGATGTTCCCAAAGATCGCGCCCAAGTTTTTCTCAACCCGCGATGAGGGTCCGAAGAGTGTGGGCAAGGATCCTGACGCGGCCCAGCCAGTAGCGGCGCCCGCCGCAACGCCCGCCCCGAATGGCGCAATTCCACCGTTAACGCGGCCGGTTACTTACAAGGTTAGCCATCGCGGGGCCTTTCACATGGTGACAGTGGAGCCGGCGGAGAAGCCCGCCAGCTGAACGCAGGCGGCTCGCCTTCCTCGATCGGAGTTGGAGAGCATATGCAAACCATTGGAGTAATCGGACTCTTAATCATGCTGTTGGTGGCCTCTCTGCCGGTGCTGGCAGTCGTGCTGGTGGTGTACTTCCTAATGAAGCGCCAGTCGCAGAGGCGACACCAGGAGTTGGTGGAGAGCCTGGCTATTCAGCGCGATGCTTTTGTAGAGTCTCTGCGAACGGTGCTGGATGCACGCCTGCCCCCGCCAGCAGAGGCCAAACCGCAGCGGGAAGCAAAGATCAGCGAAGACAAGCTGATGGTGATTGGCGCTGTGCTGGCGTGCCATTTTGGCAAGAGGGTGAAGGTTCGTAGCGCGCGCAGGGTGATCGTGGGTGGCGGTTCTAATGTCTGGAGCCAGCAGGGCAGAGCGGCCGTACAGGCATCTCATAGTGGATTTCGGTAGAGCGTACGAGGCAGCGGGATTGCATAAGCCAGACGCCAAGGGAGGTTGTCTTGAAGCTGAAGATTAAGATCGACGATGAAGTCTACGAAGTGGATGTTGAGGTTGAAGACGATGGTGGCGCGGAGGCGCCTCGCGCCGGCTACCGGTCTCTGCCGGTGGCTTCCATTCCCTTCGCTCCGGCGGTTGCTCCCGTTGCGCCGCAGCCAACTTCCGCGGCTGGCGATAACGTTTGCAGAAGTCCCATCGCAGGAATCGTGGTGCGAATTAACGTGCGGGAGGGCCAGCAGATTAAGGTAAACGATTCTATGCTGGTGCTCGAAGCCATGAAGATGGAAACGAATATCACCGCGCCCTTCGACGGCGTCGTGAAACAAGTGAACGTGGCAGTCGGCCAGGCGGTACAGGCCAATCAGGTGTTGGTGGAGTTTACATAGCGCCTACCCAAAGAGCGCGGGGTTGCAGCTAGTCTTCCAGCTTCAGGTCGATGTTGGCGCGCTGACGGTCGTCGAAAATCGTGAGCAGCTTCGGCTTGCTTTCCCGGTTCTGATGCTTTGCCTTCAGCTCATACTCGACTGACTTCTTGATGCCCTGAAACACGAAAGCGCCGTTCTCGCGGGTGATGAACGACCGGATCTGCAGGGTCTTCATGTCCTTGAGTTGGACAATCGCCCCGTTTACCGCCTCGCCACTGCTGTCATGAACGATGCCTTCAACGGCGCGCAACCCATCAGGCGTCTGGGATGCCACGGTGAGTGCGAGCATTGCCAGCACCAACGCCGTGAACCCAGATCGATAGCCAAATTTCCGCATGCCAAGCCTCTCCGCCTTCAGGTTAGCGCAAATGCGCGGGACGACCGCATCTTCACGTCATCGGCCAGCGGGCGCACTATCACTTTGCGGGCAGTTGCAGGAAGACATCCAACTGATCTTCCCCCTGCACCTTAACGGACTTCTCCGTCCGCGTAAACCCTTTCATCTCTGCTACTAGGACGTAAGTGCCTTCCGTTTTCGGTACATGAAACGGGTATTCCCCCACATGGTTAGTTTGGCCTTCCAGCGCCTTACCCTTGACGATATTGCCTTCGGCATCCGCGGGATAGAGGCGGACGCGCGCCCCTCGCAAGGTCTGCCCGGTCTCGGCAAACGTACTCACCAGGATGAGGGTATCGGCAACCTTCTGGGGCGGCGTCTTCCCCTTCTTCTGCCCGCCGGCCACCGGCAGTGGCATGAACAGGAACGCTGCCAGCACCAAAACCAGCCAGACGTTCAATCCACGGTATGCCGCCTTACCAGGCATCTTCTTCTTCATCTTCCTCTTCGTCGAACTCGTCGCCTTCCTCTTCCAACTCGAGTTCCGGCGGGTTGATGCTCACGACGCGCAGAACGGCCCCACATTCGTCGCAGGAGAGGATGTCACCTTCGTCCACTTCGTCCATATCGACATCAATGTCTGCGCCACATTCGGTGCAATTAAACATAAGTTGCTCTCCTTTGACCAGCCGCAGATCCTCTTCGGCAGGATAGATGACTTTCCTCACTTGAATCGTTGAACCTTCTTCAAAAAAACGCTCTCGGAACTACCGAATAACCCAAACCGTGTGGACTACGCAAGGGCAAAGTGAACCAACATGTACCAATTCTTGGTGGCGGTCGCATTTTTCTTTGGGTTGCACCCGACAACGGCATGCAATGGCCTCCTGGAGATGCGCATTCACGCCATACTAAGAGCTTGGAAGTACAAACAATTCCCCAGGCGCCCGAAGCCGCCGCAGTTCCCTACGCGGTAGAAATCCACGATGCCAAGATTCCAGATGAGTACGCTTGGTTACGCCACCGCGACAATCCGGCGGTGCTTGAGTACCTCCAGAAGGAGAATGAATACACCGAGGCGGTGATGGCTTCCACCGCTCCTCTGAAGGACGCGTTGTTCGAGGAAATGAAAACGCGAACTCCACAGACCGACTGCAGCGCTCCCGTCAAGAATGGCCCGTTTGCCTACTATTCCCGGACCGTGGAGGGTAAGGACTACCGCATCCGCTGCCGTGGTCCACGCGACCGAGCACCGGATTCCGCGACGGAGCAGGTACTCCTGGACGGCAATCTCCTGGCTGAGGGCAAGGACTATTTTGAGATTGGCGCCTACGAGTTGAGTCCGGACCAACGGGTTCTTGCCTACTCCACCGATTTCGATGGCGCTGAGAAGTTCGAATTGCGGGTCCGCGACCTGTCCACCGGGTTTGACCTCCCGGACAGGATTGAAGACACCTATTACGCCGTGGAATGGTCAGCATGCGGGCAGTTCCTCTTCTACAGCACCCTGGATGAAGCGATGCGTCCTTACCGTGTATGGCGGCACCGGCTGGGTACGAATGCCGCTGAGGACGTTCTGGTTTGCCAGGAAGACGACCAGGCGTTCCATCTGGAGATCGGGAAGACGCGCAGTGAGCGCTTTCTGCTGCTCGAATCCTCGAGCCTCACCACCTCGGAAACCCGTCTGCTGGACGCGACTCAGCCGGAGGGTGAGTTTCAGTTGGTGTTGCCCCGGCGGCCGATGGTGGAATACAGCGTGGAACCTCAGGGCGATTGGCTTTGGATGCTGATCAACGACACCGGGCGCAACTTTCGGCTGGTACGGATGCCGTTCGCTGGCAACTGGGCTGATCCCGCGGAGTGGGTGGAAGTGATTGCCCACCGCGACGAGGTCTGCTTGGAGGGCGCGGATGCATTCTCGCGCTTTCTGGTGATATCTGAACGGGAACGGGGCCTGCCTCAGATTCTGGTAATGGAAACCACATCCGGCGAACAACACCGGGTGGCTTTTCCAGAGGCTGTCTACGCGGCATCTATCGGCGCCAATCCGGAATTCGAATCGCAGACGCTGCGGCTGGCCTACGAATCGCCCGTGTCGCCGCCCGCGGATATCGACTACGACATGCTTACCCGACAGTGGACGGTTGTCAGGCAGCAGCAGGTGATGGGGGGCTTTCATCCGGAAGACTATCAGGTGGACCGGCTGACCGTGCCCACGGCGGATGGTGTTTTCGTACCCCTAAGTGTGGTGAGCCGCAAGGGATTACCCCGTGATGGAAGTGCGCCCGCCCTTCTGTATGGATATGGAGCCTATGGCCTGACCATCGAAGCTGGCTTTTCGCCCGAGCGGCTGAGCCTGCTTGAGCGCGATTTCGTCTTCGCCATTGCCCATGTTCGGGGAGGCGGTGACCTTGGCGAGACCTGGCACGACAAGGGCAAGATGGAACAGAAACCGAACAGTTTCCACGACTTCGTGGCCTGCGCGGAGGCACTGGTTGCCCACGGCTACACTTCCTCAGCGCGATTGGGAATCCTTGGGCGCAGCGCGGGCGGCTTGCTGGTGACGGCCAGCATGAACCTGCGGCCAGATCTTTTCGGCGCTGTGGTCGCCAGTGTTCCCTTTGTGGACGTGCTGAATACCATGCTGGACGCCAGCCTCCCGCTGACCGTGGGTGAGTACGAAGAGTGGGGAAATCCCAGGGACCCCCGTTTTTTTGAGATCATCCGCGGCTATTCACCCTACGACAACCTTCGTCCGGCGCAACACCCTCACCTACTGGTAACCGCGGGTCTGCACGATCCTCGGGTTTCCTATTGGGAGCCCGCGAAGTTTGTGGCGCGACTTCGACGTCTAGCGGCCGGTAACCAACTCCTGTTGCTGAAGACCGAATTGGGCGCCGGACACTTTGGGCCCTCCGGCCGGTACGACGCCTGGAAGGAAACAGCCTTCGAGTATGCGTTCCTCATCCGGACGCTGGCGCCGGAACTCGTTTCGGCTTCCTGAACCACGAGTCAGGTTGACGGAGATTCCGGATGGCATTCGCGGTAAAAAAAAGCGGCTCCGGGGAGCCGCATTCAAGTCGGGAATAGACAGGATTACTCTAGGGAGCGGGTCTGCCGTGCGAATGCAGTCGCACAGAGCATACACCCCCCGAGACGCGGCGGCTCAGATTTGGGTTTCCGGGATCCGCAGCGCAGGTCAAGATCCGGCTCGAATTTCGTGGGGCGGAAGAATTTGCAGGGCAGCACACTGAAACCCTGTTAATTCGTCGGCAATGTTCCTGATTCCGGGAACACTTCGCGTAACTTCCCAGTACAATGGGGGCAGCAGAGTCGCTCGTCTGAAACGGCGAATCGGATTCCAAGGGGGTGGTGTCGGTGGGCAAGCCAGTTGCCGCCGAAAGAAATCCTCACGAGTGAATTCTGACCCAGATTGGGGAGTGTCGGCGGTGACTAACGCGCTGTTCCATCTCGCCTCTCGCATCCTCGTCGTCGACGACGAAGTCCACATTGCGCGATTCCTGCAGTTCCTCCTTTCCAAGGAAGGTTACCAGACAGCGCTTGCCCATGACGGGCTGGAAGCTCTCGACGTCTACAAGGAGTTTCAACCCGATGGGATCCTGCTTGATGTGATTCTGCCGCGGCTTTGCGGCATTGATGTGCTTCGCCGGATTCATGCCTCACTTGATCCTCAGACCCCGCCACCGCTCATCCTATTGCTTACCGGATTGAACCGGCAGGAGATTCCCGCTGATATTATGAATCTGGGCGCGGTTGCTCACTGCCCGAAACCGGTTGCCCCGAGCGCGCTGATCCGCACTCTGCATGCGCACGGCCTTTATGGCTATTCGCACCATAAGGTGACTGGTCGTGTATCCCGGGCGCACGTCTAACGTGAAGTGGGGCGATCGCGGGGTCACGGGGATTTCCAGAATTCATGGATCCGAACTACGGTTTTCTGCCTTACATCGAGCACGACGCTGCGGCTCACTTTGAGCCTCAGGTACGCAAGGCCCTAAGCGGGCGTCCGGCCGAGTTCGCATCCGCCTCCGGTTCTGCTCTAGCCTGGGAGTTTAGCGGTGTTCACTGCTGGGTGGTATCTTCGCCGCACGCGTGCTTTGCCATCGAGCATGGCCATTTGCAGTTCCACTACCACTCCCCCAATGGAGATGGCGCGGGCCTTGACCTTCGGCAACATGACATTCCCTCAGTGGACATAGCCTCGGATGATCCAGAAGCCGAAGGTGCCCATGGCGGAGCCATCACGGAGCTGGCGACAAACGGGGATGAGTCGACGGAAGCGACTGAAGCCAAGCGCCACTACCTACGAATTCCGGCTATCATCCAGAACCAGCTGATCGGCTACATCCACGTGTGTTGCCCTTCTCGCATGGCGCGGTCTGGCCTGGTGGGGATGTTGGGCTACATGCTCGAACTGGTTGAGAAGGAGCGGCAGGAGGACTCCCTCCTGCAGGAGCTCAGCGCGAGTTGGGAAAGCCTGGATGCCCTTTTCGAGTGGACCGTGGACATGCGCAACCTGCCTAACCGGCAGGAGATGCTCAACCGCATTATTGAGCGCGCGGTGGCCGTCCGCCCTGGGGCCCGGGCTATCCTCTGGATTGAAGATGAGGATCAACTGCTGCCCACTGCCTGGGTGGCCGACACCAAACCAGTGCCACGAAGCAAGAATGTGGGCGTCGTGGGGCGAGCACTCGACCAGCGAAACAGCCTGGTATTGCGGCGCGCCGGCCACCTTTCGCAGATCCTTGATACTGAGCCGGAACTGAAGAACGCCAGTTCCGTGGTTGTGGTGCCGATTTCCACGCAGAGCCAGTTGCACGGCGCCCTGGAGGTTTGGAGCGACGATGACGTCGATTTTGAATCGCCCCAATTGCGGCTGCTCGAAGCTCTGTCCATGCAAGCCGCGCTGGTGGTGGAAAACGACCGGCTCTATTCCTCGCAAATGGAATCGGAACGTTTGCGCCAGGAAGTAGATATTGGTTCCCGCATTCAGCAGGCGCTGCTGTTTTCGAAGGTGCCGGAGCGTATTGAAGGCGCGAGCCTGGCCTCACTGACTCTGCCCTCGCAGACCATTGATGGTGATTTCTACGACATCGTTGACCACAGTCCGTACTGCTTCGACATCGTAGTGGGTGACGTGATGGGCAAGGGCGTGCCCGCCGCCATTCTCGCTGCTGCCGCCAAAAGCGGGCTGTTTCGCAGCTTGTGCCAGTTAATGGTGGATGCCGGACGCCGCGATATCCCGCAACCGGATGCCATCGTCACCCGGCTCAACAGCGCATTGGCTCGCCAGATGATCAGCGTAGACAGCTTCGCCAGCCTTAGCTATGCTCGCTTCAACTTGAAAACCAAGACCGTAACCTACGTCGATGCGGGTCATACGAAGACGTTCCACTTGCGGGTGCGCGACCACCAGACTTTCCTGTTGCAAGGCGAGAACCTCCCGCTCGGCATCATTCAAGACGAGGTCTACCAGCAGATTGCCCATGGCTTTGAACCGGGCGATATCTTTGTGTTCTACTCCGACGGCATCACCGAAGCGCGGAACGCGGAGGGCGAGTTCTACGGGGAATTCCGTCTGTACGACTGCGTCCGCAAGGCGACGGACCGCACCGCCGAAGGCATCGTTGCCGCCATCCGTCAAAGCGTAGTTTCGTTCTGTGGACGCGAATTGTTCCAGGACGATCTCACGTGTGTGGTGGTCCGCATAGCGCCCAAGACTGAAAGTGCCGTGCAGACCCGCGAAAGCAGGGTGTTCACTAGCGACCTTCGCGAACTCTCACGCATTCGCCAATGGGTGAATGATTTGTGGATGCGCTGGGCGCCACGCGGCCATGATGAATCCTCGCTGTATCAGCTTGTTCTGGCGGTGAACGAGGTTGCCAGCAATGTGATGCGCCACGCCTATCGCGGTGATGCCCAGCAGCGTATCCGGATGCGGGCATGGGTGCACCAAAACCGCTTTACGCTGGAACTCGCGCACACCGGCGAACCTTTTGACCCCCAGGCGAAGCCCAGCCCCGTCTTCGACGGTACGCGCGACGGCGGGTTCGGCGTCTTCATCATCGAGAATTCCGTGGACGAAATCGTATATTCTCGCAACGATGGTGACTGGCACACCATTAGAATAGAGAAGAGTTTCTACGCAGCCTCGTAGGGGGCAGCCTTAAAGGGGAAGGATCCATCTATGGCAGTGGTAACGACGAACCTGGACGACGTGGTGGTGGTAGAGGTGCCCGGACCTAGCCTCGACGCCAGCAATTCCAAAGACTTCAAAACCGAGGTGGCTCCTGTCCTGAATTCGGCGCAGAAGGTGATCTTTGACCTGGAGCATCTGGGTTTTGTGGACTCGAGCGGCCTTGGTTCCATTCTTTCCTGTCTTCGTCAGTTGAACGGCGCAGGTGGAGATTTGAAGCTTTGCGGGATGACCAAACCCGTGCGGGCGCTCTTTGAACTCGTACGGATGCACCGGATCTTCGAGATCTACGATTCTCGCGACGAAGCGCTAGCGGCGTTCAAAACACCCCGGTCCGCGAACTAAGACTGGCTGCCGCGCGACTGAAAACGCGAATCCGTATAGCGTTCCCCATCATCTCTATCAGATAATTAGAGTATCTGGAGAATGGGGATGAGCGCAGCACCAGTTCCTGTCAACAGCTCCCCAAACACGGGCAGCTTGCTGGCCTTCATCGGTCGTACACCGTTGCTGCGCCTGGATGTACTCGAAACCGGGCTCCAGGGCGTAGCCATCTGGGCAAAAGCAGAGCATCTGAACCCTGGGGGTTCGGTGAAGGACCGTCCAGCGCTTCGGATGATTGAGCAAGGCATCCGAGAGGGAAAATTGCGTGCGGGCAGGACGTTGCTCGATTCCACCAGCGGCAACACCGGGATTGCGTACGCAATGATCTGCTCGGCGCTGGGCCATCGGGTGAAGCTGTGTATGTCGGAGGGGGCAAGCCAGGAACGGCAAGCTATTTTGCGGGCACATGGTGCGGAACTGATCCTGACACCTGCCGCAGAAAGCAGCGATGGCGCATCCCGCCGCTGCAAAGAGGTTTACGAAGCCGATCCCGATTTGTATTTCTATCCGGACCAGTACAACAATCCAGCTAACTGGCAGGCGCACTACCATTCCACCGGGCCGGAGATCCTGGAGCAAACAGCCGGAGAAGTGACACACTTTGTGGCCGGGGTGGGCACCAGCGGCACGTTGATGGGCGTAGGACGCCGGTTTCGGAAGGATTTGCGCCAGGTGAAGCTGTATTCGGTGCAGCCCGCCTCCGCGCTGCACGGACTGGAAGGCTTGAAGCACATGGAGACTGCCATTGTGCCGGGCATCTACGATTCGACACTGGCGGATGGTGACCTTCGGGTGGATACCGAAGATGCCTGGCGGATGTGCAAGCGGATGGCGCGCGAATCGGGATTGCTGATTGGCATTAGCGCGGGGGCCAATCTGGTGGCGGTTCGCCGTTTGGCGGAATCTCTCGCTGCGCGGCGCGAACGCGCTACCATTGTCACGGTCCT
>JAHCHD010000151.1 GCA_026129915.1 Bryobacterales bacterium | reverse complement strand
GGGAGTCCAGCGACCAAACTGAAGCCACCGAATCAAGGGTGGCTTGGGGATAATTGTCTGGCGCGTCGATACCGTATAGAACATCTGTCCCGGACATTGTCCATCGTTCGCGTGCATGCCTGGCAGGTTGTCGCCGCTGGAAAGCACAGTCCACCAGTCACCGGTGCCGCTCAACGCGCTCAGTACTTCCGGGTTCTGCTGACGCGCAATCAGCGGACCCAGTGACGCCTTGGCAGCTTCGTGCGCCCTCGCTGCACGACGATACCGCACCGCTACCCAGCCAAGGACGGCGCAAAGCGCGGTTAATAACGAGACGAGAGTATCCATGCTTTCTAAGCCGGAGTGAAGATGCATAACCGGAACCAATCCGGGCAGCCCGAACCGACCGCCTATTTATTCTCGCAGAATCGGGCGGCGTGGCAATGCCCAAGGAATAAACTGACCCGCAACCGCTGGTTCCGCGAGCAAGGTAAGTCGCTGATCCAGAACGAAAGAACCCGGCTACAACCCTCGCAAGACCATTCCAAGCAGCGGTGCGCACGGAAGAACAACCAGGCATCTACCTGGCGGGCTCCGGCGCGTCGCCGAGACCTTCCGGGAATTGTTCGCCTTCCCATCGAGCCACCATGGCCGGAGCAGCGCAGTGGCTGGTGATGTTGACGCTGGTGCGAATGGTATCAATGATGGCGTCCACGCCCAGCAACATAGCGAGCCCCTCAAGCGGCAGTCCATGGCTCTGGAAAAGCGCTGTGAGGATGACGAAATTGGCCCGGGGAATGCCCGCCACGCCTTTACTGGTGAGCTTCAGCGTAAGAAGCATCATCACCTGAGTCTCAAAGGAGAGCGCCACACCGGCAGCCTGAGCCACAAAGAGCGTACCCAGGGCAAGGTAGATGGTGCTGCCATTCATGTTCAGGCTAAGGCTAAGAGGCGCCACAAAGCCAATGACACGCTTGGACACGCCGAAGCGCTGCATGTTTTCGAGCGCTTGAGGCAATGCAGCGGCACTGGATGTGGTGGCGAAGGCAACCAGAAAGGGTTCGCGCACAAAGTAGATGAAGCGGCGCAAGGGAACCTGGAACAGCAGCAATCCGCCAACCAGAGGCACCAACAGAAAGAAGGCTTCGAGCGCCCAGGCGACAGCGGAGAACCGAGCCAGTCCATAGAACGCATCTTCGCCGCTGGTAGCGATGGTGGAGCCCATGGCACTGAATACGGCAGCAGGGGCGAGCAGCATAATGAGATGGGTGGCGCGAAAAGCGATCTCTGCCACGGAGTCGGCGAACGCGAGCACAGGTTTAGCCTTTTCGCCTAGCGAAAGGGCGGCGAGCCCGAACAAGAAGCAGAAGACCACGATCTGCAACACATCGCCACGTGCCATTGAGTCAAAGATGCTGGTAGGAATCGCGTTCAGGATCACCTCAGAGAAGGTGGTGGATTGCGCCATGGCGGATGCATCGTTCGGAATCTGCATGCCCGCACCAGGCTGAAATACCAAGCCCCCGAACCAGCCAAGCAGTAGTGCCAGCGTGGTGAAGACCTCAAAAATTACGAGGGATTTCCATCCAATGCGCCCGAGGTCGCGCATAGCCCCACCTCCGCCGATTGCGCGGATCAACACACCGAACAATACCGGAGCGATGATGGCCCGAATCAACCGCAGGAAGATGTCGCTGATGAGCCTCGTGCTTTTGGCGAACTCGGGGGCAAGGAAGCCAACCGCGATGCCACCAACCGCCGCCAGCAGCATCCACTGCGCGAGAGAGATGCTGCGCAGGAAAGAAAGCATGGAGGTGGATCGTGCTGTGGTGCTCATGGGCTGGGATCTCTACCGCGCCTCGGTGACAGGCGGGGAGTCCAGCAGTCTAGCACATGGCAGCATTGGAACATGGGCCTGAAGAGCAGATCCCGATGGGAATCCGGAACCACCGGTGCTATTGAGAGTGAAAGGTTGGAACGTGGTCTCAGCAACGCCGAAATACTATTCAGCGCTGCCTGTTCCGGGCGTGAAGGTGTCTCCGAAGGCACCGCGCACCGCAAGTCACACTCCCTCATCCCTAGCTGTCGAGCTCAAGGGTGATCAATATTGGGGACAGTTCCGAACTGGTGACGACACGCATTCCGTTCTTCCGGTTATTGCTGCTGAAGATGGCCAGCCAGGCACCGACACTGACGATGAGGAAGGGGATAAAGAGATCTACTCGCCGGAGGAGCAAGTCTTCGAGATGAGCGATGACGAAGGTGAAGAAGACGAAGAAGATGGCGTAGATGCCGAACATCACACGGAGGCGTCCCAACTGCTCAGACTTCGGGCGGGTAAACGGAATGAAGTCGAGCTTCCGCAACGTCCACTCCATGGCGACCAGCGAAAGGGCCAGGACGAACACAGTGTGGGTACAGGCAATCCAGGAGTTCCATGTGAAGGTATGGAAGATAAGACAGACTGTGCTGATGGGGAAGATAACCACAGCCAGCAGAACACCTCGTAGCGCGATGCGAACGCGGCGCACTTCACCGCTATCGAGAAGCCGGAAGATCCACGAAGCCGACAACGAAATGGGGGTGGCACAAAGCGATCGGATGGCGATGAGGAGAAACACTGTTAGCACGAGCGGCAGAGGCAGCAGATTCACCATCGGCTGCGTGACCTCCAGGACACTGCTCGAGTGCAACGCAGCGGCGACCTCGCGGAGTCCGTAACCAACGGCTATTCCAGCGCAGAGCAGGAACATTGCGCGGCTACGGGCATCGCGCAAGAGTACGCGCAGCGTGTAGAGCCCGATTGCTAACGCGGGCGGGTTGTCAGACAGCCATGGGCTTAGCCAGATTTCCGCAATGGAAAACCGGGTGGAACGACGTTGTGCAAAATCGGTCATTTCCACTGCATAGCGCACGGCCTTGGGGTAGGCCAGGACAATTGCGATGATGCCCGCGACTACAGCTAGCAGGGTTGCGGCCAGGGCCATCAGGGCAAGCTCCTCTCCATGCGGAATAGCCCCCTGGGTAAGGCTATCTGCAAGTCCGATAAACCAGAACGAGGGCCACATACGAGCAAATTCCGCAAGAGGCAATACGGCTGGGGTCTTCAGCAGTGCGATAGGCGGCGAGAAGAACATTTGCCCAAGAAGCAAGGCAAAGATCATGAACTGCATCACGGGCTTTGCCCACTGGAACATGCGGAAAGGAAGCACCAGGAGGAGGGTAGCCATAACTAGACTGAGGCCGAAGAAGACAAAGAGCGACGTGACCGACTGCGCCAGGAGGTGCGCACTAAGCTCAGCAACCAGGGATTGCCCACCGGAAAGCAGCGACACAAACGGAAGCACCACTGCCGTGCAGGAATTCAGTACGATCAGAAAGCCTCCAAGAAAAGCAAGACTTGCCAGCAGCTTGGCAGCAAGGACGATGAGGCGGGAGACCGGCTGCGCCAGGAGAACATGGCAATCCCTGCGGTCAGGGAACAGATTCTCCCAGAGGAAGACGAAATAGGCTCCTGTGAGGGCGATTGTGCTCGCGGTGAGAAAATCCCGTGCGGACAGCAAAGCAATCAGCCGTTCCTCCTGTCCTTCGCGGAAGAGCTGGAACCCATAAGCCAACACCAGAAAGGCTGCGACGCAGACGCTGTACGCAAATAGCAGAGCGAGCATGGTGGTGACTCCGCTTGAGGCATCGCCTTCGCCCACGCCAAAAAAGTCGCGCTGCAGGCGATCGCGAAAATGGCGGATCAGCACGATGATCTGACGCACACGCCGACCTTCGTGAACGTTGTTGTACATGGCGAACTCCTGTCTAGGAGCGGATCAGTTCCAGCAAGTTAGTAGCAGCGAGTTCCGAATCGCGCAATTCAACGAGATCGGTGAAGATCTCTTCCAGCGACGCACGGTTAAGCAGCGTGCGGAGGCTTTCCACCGTCCCGGAACCCACTACCCGGCCCTTGCAGAGAACGATGACGGACTCGCATACTTTCTCCACAACCTCAATCACATGAGAGCTGAAGAAGACTGCTCTATCAGCTTCCGCAAGTTGACGAATAAAGGAGCGCATCAGCAAGGCTGTGTTGATATCAAGCCCAGAGAAAGGCTCGTCCAGGATGATGATCTCCGGGTTGTGCAGCAGCGCCGCAAGCAGCAGAACCTTCTGACGCATCCCCTTGGAATAGGACGTCATGGGCGAGTAGCGATCATCCCAAAGCGCGAACTGGCGCAGACCTTCGGTAATCTTCTCGCGAAGCTTCGCTTCGCGGAGGCCGCGTAGTCGTCCAATCAGGAAAAGATACTCAGCTCCTGAAAGCTGCTGATAGAGGTGAGGCTCCTCAGGAACGTAGCCTACACAGCGCTGGTACTCCTTCAGCCGGGATTCATGGCCCAGCACTTCCTGCCCGTGAAAGAGCAGTGAACCTGCTGTGGGTTTCATCAGGCCCGTAATCATATTCACGGTGGTGGACTTGCCGGATCCGTTGGGCCCCAGATAGCCAAGAATCTCGCCGGACCTGATCTCAAAAGACACTCCTTCGACGGCTGGGATCCCGGCGAATGTCTTTCGAAGGCCAATGGCTTCGACGATTGCCATTGAAGGTGACTGGGAATGTTTCATTGGTCGCTCCTTGGCAATGGCCCTGGACACAGCGCTCAGCGACTCTGCTCACGAGAATGGACACCGTGCATTGCGGAATGTTCCCGACACCCGGAAGTCGGTCGCGGCGGGCATTTGTTGCCAGCCGGATCTTTGTGGATTCTTACAATGACGGTCTCATGAGCCGACCCTAGAGCCACTTCTTGCTGTTGTGGCGGCACAGGATCTTCCCCTTCTTGGAGCATCCGGGTATGTTTTGGTAATCTACAATTTGATCCACGCAACCACTGTCCGATAGCCCGCGACTTCGCTTCCTGCCTGGGAAGCGCGCGGGCCAGCATACCCTAGGGGCGATCTCACTTCGCGTGGGAAGCTCTTCGTGCGGCGAGCCTCCCCGGCTCTTTCAATCCGCCACGTACCATCACTGAATTCGTGTGCTGAGGATACTCCCTTGAACCTGGAACAACTTGGTTGGAACCCCTATTGGGAATCAATGCTGCAGGAAGCGTTGAGCGCCGCGGCGCCTCCCACTGAACGATTGACCCCTGAACAGATTCTCGCCGGACGCGTGGTTTCGGCGCACCGGCAATGGTTGGATGTCGAAACCGCAGAGGGTGCGGTGCGTGTCCCCGACCCGGTGCGGCTGACGGGCGGGATCGCCACGGTAGGCGACTGGCTGTTGCTGCACCGGAATGTGCCGCGCGTGCTGACGGTGCTACCCCGGCAGAGCCAGATCAGCCGCAATGCGCCGGGAAGACGGACCGAAGAACAGGTGCTGGCCGCCAACGTAGATGTCGCCATCCTGGTGATGGGCCTGGACGCCGATTTCAATGTACGCCGACTGGAACGATTTCTGGTGATCGTTGCAGAGTGCGGCGCACGCGCTCTGGCTGTGCTAAACAAGGCGGATTTGTGCCTGGATGTGGCAGAGAGGGTGGAACGCGTGCAGAGCATCGCTAAGGGAATCACCGTGCTTTCGGCCTCGGCACTTTTCGACGATGTGGCGGCGATGCTTGCACCGTATCTCGAAAGGGGCGAATCGGCAGCGCTACTTGGTTCGTCGGGTACAGGCAAGTCCACCATGCTGAATGCACTGCTGGGCGAGGAGCGGCAGAAGACCCTTCCGGTACGCGAACACGACCAGCGCGGGCGACATACCACCACGGCGCGCGAGCTGATTGTCTCCCCTCAAGGATGGGTACTCTTCGACCTGCCAGGCTTACGGGAGGTGCAGCTCTGGGCAGGCAAAGAAAGCCTCGATGCCACGTTTGCTGACATCGCGGAACTCGCCATGCAATGTCGCTTCCGTGATTGCCGGCATCAAGGTGAACCCGGGTGTGCGGTGGCGGAAGGGGTGGCTCCCGAACGTCTGCGGAGCTTTCATCGCCTCGAGCGAGAGATCGACTCGCTTGAGCAGCGTCAGGGCGGTCTAGCGGGACAGAACACCAAACGGAGGTGGAAGCAGATCCACAAAGAAATGCACAAGCACCCGAAATACAACCGCTGACGAACGGGAGGAGTTGCGTGAAGGCTTGCCGTCCACTAGCCCGCGTACTCGATGATCAGCAGCGTGACGTCGTCAGTTTGTTCGCCGCCGCCCAGGAAGTCCTGAACGTCCTGCAGCAGGGCTTCCTGAACCTCGCGGCTGGTGGAGCGCTCGTGCATGCGGATGATCTCGAGGATGCGCTCCTCCCCGTAGAAGTGGAATACCCCGCGCTCGGTGGGTGGAAGGTGCGCTTCGGAAAGCCCGTCGGAGTATAGGCAAAGCTTGTCTCCGGGCTGCAGTTGGGTTTGGCAGACCTCGAAGGTGGCATCGTTCAACATCCCTAAGGGCATACTGGTGGGACGCAACAGCTCAATACCCTTGCCGGTACGGACGAGAATTCCGGAGCAGTGGCCCGCGTTGGTCCAGTAGAGGGTACCGTCGCGATCCAGGATGCAATAGAACATCGTGGCGTACTTCTCACCTTCCGTGCGCTCAACCAGAAACTCATTGGTGCGGCTCATCAGAGCGGGGAGTTCGGGAGGCTCCGCGGATGCGGCCACAAAAATGCCCTGAAGCAGGCTGGCTAGGAGAGCGGAACTGACGCCCTTCCCGGAGACATCCACGATGATATTCACCACGCGGTCTTCGCGAGTCTGACGAACGTCAAAGTAATCACCCGCAACGTTCTGAGAGGGGATGGAGATACCCGAAGCGCGATACCAGCCGGTTTGCGGCAGTGAGCGCGGCAGCAGACTCTGCTGGATGACGCGGGCGATTTCGAGCTCCTCCTGGATCTTACGGTTGCGCTGTTCATCGGCCAGAAGCCGGGTATTCTCGATGACGTTGGATGCTTCCAGGGCCAGAGTCTGCAGCAGTTCCCGGTCGGCAACGGTGAGGCGGCTGCCAAACTCCCTGGAGTCCAGGTACAGTACGCCGGTAGTTTCGTGGAGCGAGTCGCCTGCGATGGTGTCCTTGGGGGGGCCGCCGGCGCGCATGCGGATGAGCGGAATACAAATAACGGTCCGCAGTTCGAGAGCGGCGATGGTCTTCTGCGGGTCGAAGCCTTCCATGGTGGGGTCAAAGGTCATCGTCAGGAGTTCGCGGCGCTGGCGAAGCTCCTTTAGGATGACGTTCGTGGGGACCTTTAGCTCTTCCGAACTGAGGTTGCGGCCGTCGCCGGTGCGGGCCACTTTCACCTCAAGGCGCTCACCTTCGGCCAGCAGCAGGAAGCCTCGCTCGCTACCGGTGACGGAAATGGCTGCGTCTACCACGGAGGTGAGCACTTCCTCCACCCCAAGGGAACTCTGCAAAGTGCGGGCCACTTCAAGCAGGACAGTGAGCTTGTTGAGGCCGCCAGTCTCGCGGTTATCGCCCGCCGCCCCAGGCTCAAGGCGATCCAGGATGCGACTGATCTCGTGGCCTTCCATCTGGAACTGGAGGCGATAGGAATCGTCAAAGCCGAAGTCGATGAGATCACCGTGATGGAGAGGCGCCTGCTCAACGCGGTGACCGTTAATGAAGGTGCCGTGGCTACTCTTCAGATCCTGGAGCAGGAATCCGTTCTGCTCATACCGGATCTCGGCATGGTTGCGTGAGATGCGGCTGTCACGCAGTTGGAGGTGGTTGTCAGACTGACGCCCTACCTTAAAAGGAAACTCACTAACGTTGGTGCGGGTGCGCTTGCCAGAAGGATGCACCACTTCAAGAGAAGAGACGGGGGGCTGAACCGTGCTGACGGGAGTACCCGGCGTGATGGGGAATAGGTCGTCCATGCGGTTTCCCGATTGTAACGGATCGACGCCAAGGGAGTACGGGCTGCGCCGGCCTAGTCAGCGTGCGGCACTGCCGGAATGGCCATAGTCTCCACGCCTACAGCGGCAACCAGCCCTTCGCTCCGCATCGCCTGGCAATGCGGACAGTAGCCGCCCACCTCGGTGCGAGCAGCCACAATCTCGAAGCCCAACGACTCCTGAATCTGCTGGCGGAGGGCGCGGAGGGGCTCACCGAAATACTCTTCCACACGGCCACACTGGAGGCAGATGACGTGGGCATGCTCCTGCTTCATGCGGGTCTCGTAGTAGTGCTGGTCGCCTGCGAAGTGCATCAGGTCCAGTTCGTCCACGAGTCCGCTCTCTTTGAGCAGTTTGAGGGTGCGGTAGACCGTGACGCGATTCAGCTTGGGGTCGCGTTCCTTAGCAAGTTGATAGAGCTTCTCGGCGTCCAGATGAGCGCCAGACTGGTCAATGATCTCCAGCAGAATTTTTCGCTGCTTGGTGAGACGGATACCGCGTTCTTCGAGGGTGGCTCGTGTGTTCCGCATGTTCTCTATCCCGCTACAAAATCACTGCGGCCCTTCTAAGTGGGGCTGAAAAGTGATTTTCTTCAGGATACCAGATGAACCAGACGACGAAACCGGAAATGGCTGACGTTGTCGGCTGGCACAAAAAATCGGCAATAGTACTTTTTCGGACCTTTTTATCTATGTGTGATTGTCAAGTGACCCCTTTCGACTTGTAACCAAATCGTAACCCTTCCATACTCAAGGTGCGCGAGGCGTTTTTCTCTGTGCGCCTGGCTCAACCAACGGTGGTGCCATTTGACCTCCGTTACTCAGGACAGTGACCGTAAGCCAGGCGTACGGTTCTGGAAAGGGGGTCGGGCGATGACGGCAAAGTGGCTCTGCTGCCTGGCCTTGGTGGGCTGGTGTCTGATGCCTGGACATGGGTGGGCGCAGACACCGGAAGCAACTGATGAGAGCATGGGCGCAGGATACACACAGAAGCTGATTGTGGTCACCGTATGGGCGCACGAATCGGCGTGGTCAGACGAATTGGCTTGGCCCGCCGAATCGGCGTGGCCCCAGGACGAAGGCTCCCGCGGCCTCGAAGCAAGCTATCAGCAGGAACTGAGCGAGTTGTTGAGCGACCTAGGCGTACACTATCACTTCGCAGGACTCGAGGAGGCCACGAGCCGCTCGTTTGCAGGGCGGATTGTGGTGCTCCGGATGCTGGAACAGACAGCGGCGCGAACAGCACGTGACTACCTCAAGGGACTCCCTCGCTCGGCACTCGCCTGGACCCACGCCAGTGGCAGTGACATTACCCCATTTTGCGCGGTAGATCTACACGCGCTTCGCAGATTCCTGGGAATGGAATCACCTCGCAAGTCAAACAACCAGGGCCTACGACAACAAGGCGTGGCGATCGCGCGGGTGGCAGCGCACGAGATCTTTCACATGCTCACACGCAGCCGGGCACACAGCGACCACGGGCTCATGAAGCCAGCGCTGAGCCGAACAGAGCTGCTGGCAGCGCGGGCGCCATCCTGGACCGCGAGCAACCGCTTGGCGGCGCGCAAACTGCTGCACCCTGTGCAAGTCCGCGTGCTTGCTGCTGTTAGCGGGGCGCAATCGACGGCAACAAGTAGTAAGTGAGCGCAATGCCAGCGATGCCGAGGAACGTGCCAAGAGGCAATTCGTAGGTGGCGAAGTCCTTGCGGTTCCAGGCCATGTAGACCAGGCCGACGATGCAGCCAAGCAGTGAGGCAGCAGCAAGTGAAAATAGCGAACCCTGCAAGCCTAGAAAGGCACCAAGAGTGGCCAGCATCTTCACGTCTCCAAGCCCGAGGCCTTCGTGCTTGCGAATCCAGTAGTAGAGTTCTCCCAGAAGATACAGCAGTCCGCTAAGGAAAGCGGAAGCGAACACGGCTTCGCCAAGACTTGCCGCGGATTCCCCCCATCTTGCCTTGAAGAAGAAGATGAACGCTCCACTCTGCAGCGGTGCGAACCAAGCAAACACCAACCCCACAGCCGCCCCGCCGAGGGTGAAGGCGTCGGGCAGAAAACGCTCTTCCAGGTCTGTGAAGATCAGCGTCACCAGGATAGCCATCAGCACAAGCAGCTTGGCAGTGTATATGAGGGGCAACCCCAGCAGGGCGACTCCGGCAAAGAGAGCGCCAGTGAGCAATTCCACGATCGGATACCGCAAGGGAATGCCTGCCTTGCACTGGCGACACCGCCCGCGGAGGATCACGTAGCTGAGGACCGGAAGGTTGTCGTACCAGGCTACCGTCGCGCCACACTCCGGGCAGAAACTTCGGGCGGGCTTCGTGACGCTAAGCTCACGGGGCAGACGGTAGATGCAGACGTTCAGGAAACTGCCCACAAACAAGCCCAATATGGCTGCCATCCAAGGTTCAAAGGTCACCATAGCTCCTCATAAACGGCGAGTGTCCCGTCCACCATGTTCCGTACGGTATACCGTGGTGCCACCACGCTTCGCGCGGCGTCAGCGCATTTGCCAGCCATTCTTTCGTCGTCAATGAACTTACGCACCACTGCGGCCACGGCAGCCGGATCGTTCTCAACTAAAGTGCCGGCGTCGTTTCCTGAGAACACCTCTTCCAGAGCGGGCAAGCGAGTGGCTACCACGGGTACGCCCGCGGCCATCGCCAGCACGGCAGCGGAGCCGAAGCCCTCTGAGCGGCTGAGGTAGATAAATAGCTTGGCATACTTCAAGGCCTCCGGGAGGTCCCGCGAGAACCGCACATTGAATCCGCCCAAGGCCGCGGCCTCGCGAATCAATCCGTTACACTTGCCTTCGTCATCACTTTCGAGAGCCACCACGTCCCGGCGGGACACGGGCACGGGCATGGAAGGAACACCGTCGTAGACCACGCGGACCTTGGAAGCATCAACCCCGTACTCAATGAGTATGCGCGCAACATGGCGAGACACCGCGATATAGACGTCAGCATTGCGGTATTTCCACCGGGAGAGGATACTTCGACGGATCGGGAAGGCCACCCTCCGGCCCACCACCAGCGGACGGCAACCAGCCAGCGCGGCGCGAACGTGGGAATCGGCGTCATGCGCGTGGATCACTTCGGCCCACCGCCCGAAGCGCTTCAGGGCACTGAACCCCAGTTCCTCGACGGGTATCCCGCTTGCCGCCGTCGCTTCGGCGAGGGGGGAGCCAAGCCGGGCCAAAAGCAACTGCTCCACACCCAATTCCTGCAATCCCCGTATCAGCAACAGAGCCTGATGCTGGCCGCCACGCATCTCGCGGCCCCGGTCGAGATGCAGCACACGTCGCCCCGCCACGCGTTTCACAAGCGTTTCATGCTGCGTGCCAGGGGTTGGCGGCGAGGAATGATCCATAGGATGCGTTACTCGTGAGACCCCATCATCCTCGCCTTGGCATACTTGAGGAAGTTATAGGTGGCGGCCATGTAGGCAATGATAAAACCCTCCAAACCGTCGCGGAACCCGCCTTTCAATACAAACGATCGCAGGAAGGTGAGGGGCGGATCAAAAAGTAGCCGGCTCCAGGTGACCCGCTTTCCGCCAGCGACCAGTTCCTGAGCAGCGAGTGTGGTGTAGGAATTCATGGTCTTCACATGCTCAGTCAACGACTCGCAAGTGAAGTGCAGGAGGTTCCCTTCTAGACGGCCAATGCTGCCTTTCACTACCACGCTCTCGTGGACGAATTCCCCTTCCCAA
>JAHCHD010000150.1 GCA_026129915.1 Bryobacterales bacterium | reverse complement strand
GAAAAAGTTACTACGCACCAGGGGCAAGTGCGGGGAGGCCGGGGACGCGGGTCCCCGGCCGTAGGGTTAGCTAGAAGCTCGCCGAGCGGGGGGCGGATGCGCCCACACTGTTGCTGAGCGTCACTGAAACGCTCTGTACCGGATTGGCTCCGCCCTGCACGGTGAACGGAATAGTAAGACGGAACGAACTGCCGTTGGCCCTGCCTTGGTCGCTGTTGTACCAGGTGGTGGCCGCATCGGTGAGTGCAATCGTGAGCTGCGTGGTCTGTAGCCCGGAACCTGCGGGCGCGGTAAAGGTGAACTGGGCATTCGTGAGGTCCCTGGGCGTGGAGAAGCCGGTGAGGCTAACGGTGAATCCATCGTTTGTGCGTTGCAAGGTAAGGTCAAGGATCGACGGCGCACTGCGCGCGATGACGATATCTTCTTCCTTGACGGGACCATTGCCCGAGATTGCGGCCCGAAGCCGGATGGTGCCCGCCACGGTGCCCGTTTGCAGCCGCTGCGGAGAAGCATTCGGGAACACCGCATTGGTGCTGTTTGCATCAATCTGGAACGCCGCACTGCGTCCGCCGTCGGTGCCCACTACGAACCGCACATTCGGGTCGTCCGCATTGTTGGTGGCGTTCGGCTGGAAGGTGATGGTGGCGGTGCCCGTTAGCGGCAGCGGGTAAGGCTGGGCGAGGGTGAGCAGCACATCGCGCTGCTCACGCGGCGCGGGATTCGCAATGGGCGCAAAGCTCAGCGCCGGGATGGGAACAGCGGATACCGCCAGGGTGAACTCGCGCGTGCCGGTCTGGTTGAGTGAATCGCGCACGGTGAGGCTGAAAGTGCGCGTTTCCGCCCCGGCGGATGGTGTGCCGGTGATGCGCAACGTGGGCGAGTTTACTGATGCCGCATCGAAGGTAAGGCCCGCTGGCAGGCTGATTCCCGCGATCTGCCAGGTGTAGCCGGGCGTTCCTCCGCTCGCCTGGATTTCCGCGGTGTAGGGAGTGCCAATGGTTGCTGTAGGCAAGGCTTCAGTGACGATCACCGGACGCACGATGTCCACCAGAAGGGAGTAGGACTGCGTGACGGAACGCAGAGACGTGGTGGCGCGCACTGAGAAGCCAAGCGTGCCTGTGGTGGGGAAGGTTCCGCTGAGTACGCCGGCGTTGTTGATGCTGAGGCCCGCCGGGGGACTGATGAGCTCCCATGTGGCCACCGGCTGGCCCTCGGGAGGAGACTGCTCCAGCGGGCTGAGGCCCACCAGCGTGAGCGTCTGCTGGTACGCCAAACCCACCGTGGCGGCAGGCAGCGTGGGCGGGGCGATGGATAGGGCGCTTGCCACCACGACGAGCGGCAGGTCGCGTTGCAACTCTGTTCCCGCGCCGTCCCGTGCCACCACGCGCACGGTGATTTGGCCGGTCGTGGTGGGGGTACCGCTGATGCGCAGCAGCACCGGGTTGCCCGGCGTGGTGGCGTTCGGTCGCTCCACCTGGAAGCCCGCTGCCTGCAACTGGCCAATTCCTTCCGTGGCAATGTCGATGGTGTAGGGCGGGGTGCCCGCGACGGTCTGGATAGTCACTCCCGCGCCTTCCGGTCCGTATGGCTGCCCCACCACACCCACGGGCAGGGACTGCACGCTGATGTTGAGTTCCGTGCCCGGTGGCGGGCCCGGATTGCCCACCGCGAAGTTCAGCCCATTCGAGGTCTGGCCGCCGGGATTTCTCACCGTCACGGTGACGTTTCGCGACGTGGCCAGCAGCGCAGCCGGAATGGCCGCAGTGAGGCTGGAATCCGTGAGGTTTGATGGCAACACGACGCTCGTGCCGAAAAGAACGGCCGCACCGGTTACAAAATTGGAGCCACTGATGGTGAGCACCAGATTCACCGTGCCCACGGGGGCAGAGCTTGGGCTGAGCAACGTCAGGACCGGCGCCCCGAATGAGGGCTGAACGGTGAACGAGAGGCTATTGGAATTTGCGCCTTGGTTAGATACCAGCACCGCAGCGATTCCCGGTGTTTCGAGTAGCGATGCGGGAATGGTGACCGTAAGGGTGGTGGCCGTGCTTGCCGTGGGGACAAGTTCCGTGCCGCGGAAGTTCACACGGGAACTCGACGTGAAGTTTGTGCCTGTCAGCACCAGAATGGTGGCTGGGCTGCCGGCGGGCGCACGGTCAGGCGCCAGGCTCGACAGGGTGGGCGAGTCGGCACGCGGCGAAATGGTGAAGGGGAGGGCCGCGGACAGCTTCGCATCTGGATTGCGGACGGTGACGTTCACCGTGCCCGCGGTGGTGAGCAGCGAAGCCGGAATGGTGGCGCTGAGGTTGCCGGGGCTGGCGAAGGCGGTGGTAAGGTCAGTGGAGCCAAAACGGATCACCGCCCCGCTAACGAAATTCGCGCCGGACGCACTCAAGATAGTGGCGGGGTTTCCTTCCACCGCTGAGTTTGGATTAATGGCCGAGAGTGTAGGGGGCGGTGCCTCCACGGCAAAGGGCAACCCGGCGGAGGTTTGGCCATCCGGGTTGCGCACGGTGACGTTTACCGTCCGAATGGTGGCGAGCTGGATTGCGGGGATGGTGGCGGTGAGGCTGTTGGCGCTATCGAACACGGTGACAAGATCGATAGCGCCGAAGCCCACTACCGCGCCGCTGACGAAGTTGGTGCCACTGACGGTGAGGGCCACGGGACCCGAACTGACGATGGCGTTATTGGGAGCAAGGAGGGTGAGGGTAGGAGCCGATGGTGTTGGATCGTTGACGGTGAAGGTTAACCCATTGGACACATCGTTGTTCGGGTTCCGCACTGTTACGGACACGGGTCCCGCCGTTTGCAGCAGGGAGTTTGGAATCGAGGCGGTCAGACTGGTCGCGCCGACGAAGCTGGTGGTGAGGTCAGTCGTACCGAATACCACCACCGCGCCGCTCACGAAGTTGGTGCCAGTGACGGTGAGGGCCACGGGACCGGAATTGGCATTGGCGTTATCGGGACTAAGGAGGGTCAGCGTGGGAGCCGGTGGTGGTGGATCGTTGATGGTGAAGGGCAGGTCATTGGACACATCTGTGTTCGGATTCCTCACCGTCACGGCCACGAGTCCCTCCGTTTGCAGAAGGGAGTTTGGAATCGAGGCGGTCAGACTCGTTGCGCCGACAAAGCTGGTGGTGAGGTCAGTGGTGCCGAATACGACCACCGCACCGCTCGCGAAGTTGGTGCCAGTAACGGTGAGGGCCACGGGACCTGAACCGGCTACGGCGTTGTCAGGGGTGAGCAGCGTCAGGGTAGGAGCCTGTCCCCACACTCCCGAAGCTGCTAGCGCCAACATGACCAGCAGCCATGCCCCGCGATGCCATCCGGCGCTTCCCACCCGCCCGAGTCGGTCCGTCCATGCTGTGATATCTATGTTCACCATCACCCGATCTCCCGTTCTCCTGCTGTCCCGCCTCACCGCTCAAAGGGATCCTTACGGCGGTCCAAACGCGGGTGCGCCGCCGGTGATGGTGATGGTGGGGAGCGGGGTGCCGCCTCCTCCCCCTGGCGGCGGAGTGGTGGACCCGCCCGATCCGCCGGAACTGCCCAAGGCCGCGGCAACACCAGCCCCCGCACCCGCAATTACCAGCAGAATCAGCAGGCCTTTTCCGGAGCCGCCTCCGCTGCTTGCCGCCGGAGCTGCATTGGTTTGGTTGATCCGCGCGGTGGCCCTGCGATTGGCGAAGGAAGCCACCACCCGGATCTCGAAATTCCCTACGATATTGTTCGGGCGCATTCCTTCCACGCGCGCGAGGCCTCGTTCATTGGTCACCAGGGTTGCCTGGTTGCTGCCATCCAGGAACACCGCACTCGCCCCCATGGCGGGCGTGCTGAAATTCACTGATGCCCCGAATACGGGCTTGCCCTCCGCGTCCAGGACCCGGACGGATGGCGCACGCATCAACAATTCCCGGATGTTGTTGATGGAGCCTTCACCCTCAAGTACTTCAATCTTCAGATCCTCGGCCTCGGCCTGCTCGGCCTGCTGGCCCAGTTCCCGTGCAGTTCCTGGCCCCGGCAGCAATGCCAGAACCAGAATGAGGGCGATGAGCGCGTCAACGCGATGCCACAAGGGCATCCGCGTTGCCGGGTCCCATCGCCTCGGTATGTGCAATCCAGCTTGCATCGGGCTTCCTCCTCTGCGGGTGCTCGCCCGATTATAACGTAGGGATCCCACTGCTAAACCAAATAGAATTGATCGTTTACATTTGCAAAGTCGGCGGGCATTCCCTTGCAATCACCTAGGGATACTCAGTACAGTTGAGGCGAGAGTCCCTGCACATTTCCAAGCGTTTTCTGGGCTTTGGGTTGATGGCATCGAGTCCCGCAGAATTGCCGATTGCTACGTGGGCGCCGTCCACGAGTCCGCTCCGGATTGAGTACGCCAAACCGGTGATGGAGGAGGTGCGCGCCCGCGCCGTTGAGGGCTTCTACCGCCTGGCGCGCGGCGGTGTGGAAGTAGCCGGGTTGCTGCTAGGCGAACAGCGCGGCGATACCATCCGCATCCTGGCGCAGCAGCCTTTTGAGATTGAGTACGCCTTTGGTCCGGCGTTTCTGCTATCTCCTCGCGATCAGGTCTTCCTGCGGAAGCTGCTAGAAGATGTGCGCGCGGAGCTGGCTCCGCTCGGCCACAAGATACTTGGACTCTACATCTCCCATTCCAGGGGCGAGCTCAGCTTGAGCGATACAGACCAGGCTCTGTTTGCGGATCTCTTTCCCCATTCCTGGCAGACCGTGCTGGTGTTGAAGCCTTCGCGTTTGCCGGAGACGCCGGCTGCCTTTTTCGTGCGCGAGCCTAACGGCCAGGTACGAGCCAACCGCTCTCACCAGGAGTTTGAGCTGGCGCCCGATATGGGAGAGCGCCGCGTCCGCATAGCGCGCCCGACTCGCCCGGAGGACGCCTCGCTACGCGCGCTGGCATCCGCTGCCACACGCGCGGAAGCTCCTGAGCCCGTTTCCGCGGCACGCGCGCTAGACGCCGCCGCTCCCCCGGCTGCTCCTCCGCACCCGCCAGCCGCCGCACCGCCGGCAGCATTGCCGCCACCGCCTCGAGTTTCCCAGCAAGCAGCCTCCACGCAGCAAGCGCCAAACGAAGCGCGCGAGCCGGTGGCACAGGAATCTCCCGTTTCGCATCTTGCCCAGGCTCGTGCGCAAGCGATGGCCCCTTCGCCCAGGCAGGCGCCGGTTCCCCCCGGTATTCCAGCGGCGACGGTACCTCCTGCCACTACACCCCCCGCCGAGGTTGCGGGCCCCATGGCCTGGGAAGACGAGCAGCCCCGATCTGCGCGCGCCAGTTCGCCGCTACGCTTCGCGATTCCGGCGATCGCCGCCGTGCTGGTGGCCGTATTGGGATACCTGCTCTATCTCGCGCTCACCTCCTCGCCGCCCAAGGTGGTGTTCTACACCCAGGACCTTGGCGATCGGGTGGAGGTGGTGTGGCAGCTGAGCGGCATCCGCGATGCCACTGCTGCGAAGATAACCATCGAGAACAACGGCGAGAGTAAGTCCATTGATCTTATCCGCACCGGCCAGCTCTCGGGCACCTACACTGACCCGCTGCTGACCACTGACGCGGTGGTGACTCTGGACGTGGAACGAACCTCGGCGCCAGCCATCCAGCGGGTGGCCCCGCTCCTCCGCGGGGACTCCGCGCTTAGCAGCCTGTCAGACACTCCATCCGGCGCCGAATCGCCTGATCCGGATGCGCCCTCCACCGACGAAGTCGCATCCGCTTTCGAAGCGTCGAACAGAAGCGCAGAACCCCTGCCGGCAGCTACAAACCAAGTTCCCGTTGGCCCCGCCGCGCAGGATCCTTCGCCAACTTCGCTGGCTCCGCCTGCGCCAAGTCTTTCGGCGCCGCCGCCAGAGCGCGAAACGCCTGCTCCCGTGCCGCCAAAACCTTCAACCGTGACGCCAACAGCGGGGGGGCTGACGGGCGTTCCTGGATCCGATTCTCCAGATACGGCCGCTGCGGCCCAGCCCGTAGCGAGGGTCGCTGATGCCCGTCCCGCCGCACAACTTCCCCCGGTTGCAGAGGCACCGCAGCGCGCTCCCGTTTCCGTTTCGCCGCCGGCTATCGTTCCGCCACGCATTCCGCCTGCAGCCGAAACCCCCTCAGTGGTTAAGCCGCCGTCGCCTGCGCCGGGCGCGGCCGGTTCCCCTGCTCCGCCAGTAGTCGCGCCGAAGGCTGCCGAGCCAAAGCCGGCGGCGCCAGTGCGTGCGCAAGCGGGCCGCGTCATCTGGACCGGGCAATTGCGCAAGAATCAGGTTCTGCAACTGAACGGCGGCGATGCCAGCCAGGGGGCGCTGAATGGCGCGCTGCCTGGCCAGCCCATCCGCCTGAACGTGCTTCCAGGGGAGCTTACCCCGCAAGGCCTGGTGGTGTACACTGCGAACCCTCGCTACCGCGATGCGGCCAATGCCACAGAGGAGCCGGGGCCAACCAACGGATGGAATCGCACCCGCTACCGCTATGACCCTCTGCGAGCCAATTCCGTAATCGTTACCGCCATTCCTAATCAGACCAACCGATGGCAGGGTTTGACGGTCCGAAACGACGACAAGACCGTGAACGTCATCGTGATTGACTGGCTGGCGGACCGCGACAATTGATTCGTTGGAGACGGCTCCTCCGCCAGGTTTCGCTAAACTCAGGGTTTTGGTAGCCCAGCGCATCGTGGATACAGACGCCCAACAAAGCAGTTCCCGGCTGAAGGCCCTGCTCAGCGATAATTTTTCGCAGCATCTATCGGAAGATGCGCTGAAGCAATTCTGGCAAAGGGTCTACGGACTCGCCCGCCACCATCTAGTGGACCATCCGTTACTGGGCGAGCTTACGCAGCGCATCCTGCTGCTGCTACTCGCATTGTTCATGGTATCTACGCTCGCCGGCGTGCTGGCGTCAAGCTACTGGAGCCAGCGCGAACAGATAGCCCGCCATGAGTTCGAACGCTCGCGCGCGCTGAATGCGCAGGGCCAGCATGCCCGCGCCTTGCGGTACCTGCGGTCAGCCGCTCATTTGGAGCACAAGAACCTGGAATATCAGATGGCACTGGCCTCCACCCTCATCCAATTGCGGCGCTATGACGAAGCTCGCCTGCAGTTGCATGACCTGTTGCGTAAGGACCCCACCAACGCCGAAGCCAATCTGCGTCTGGCGCGCATCTCCTCGGAAGAGGGAGACGATAAACTCGATATCACTGTGCAGTATTTTCAGCGCGCCATCTACGGCCTATGGCCTACCAATCCTCCGGAGAACCGCATCCGGACTCGTTTTGAGCTGGTGGATTATCTGGCCTCGCAAGATCGCCTTGAGTTGTTGCGCGCCGAGCTGATTGTGCTGGCTAGCGACTTGCGCGACGAGCCGGAGCACCTGGAGCGTACCGGATTTCTGATGCTGTATGCCAAAGCGCCGGAAAATGCATTGGCGGTGTTCCAGCGATTTCTGGCACTGGCGCCGAGTGACGTGCGCGCCTTTGCTGGCATTGGCAAGGCGTATCTGGAAATGGGGAACTTTCCCGCGGCGGAACAGTGGCTGCAACGCGCATTCCGGCTGAATCCGAGCAACGCGGCAATTGAAGCGGACCTGGCCCTGGTGCGGGAAGTGCGCGCACTTAATCCGGTCACCAGGGGTCTCAGTCGCGGTGCGCGTGGTAGCCGCATGAACGCATTGCTGGCAATGAACTACCAGCCGCTCTACGCCTGCGCCACCTCGCGTACGCTTGATGAGGAGGTGCAGCAGGATCTCACGCGTGCAAGGCAGCATCTTGAACAGAAGCGGGCGCTACAACCCACCGACGAGGAGTTGGAAGCTGACCTAAGCCTCGCCCGCGAACTCTACCAGCATTTCAACACTCATTGCAAAGTGGAGGAAGCGCCGGAAATCCTGCACCGGCTAATGGCGCTGCTGGCTGTTAACTGAGAGAGCGCACATTTCAGGCATGGGCACACTTCGCGACAAGCTACCTGTTCCGCTTCCGAACTTCGAGTTCGCGCGCAATTTTGCCATACCGCAAATCGGTTCGGCTCAGCGCTTCCTGCTGCTCTCCATTCTCATTGGTGTGTTCGCGGGCCTGCTGGTGGTGTGTTTCCACTTCCTGATTGAGTTCGTGGCGTGGAACACCATTGGCGTGCCTGCGGGCGAGAGCGTACTATTTACCCTGCTTTTCCCCCCGATGGGAGCCTTCATCAGTGTGTTGCTGATCCGCGACGTGTTTCCACTGGCCGGGGGTAGCGGCATCAATAACACCAAGGCTGCGATTTACGTTTCCGACGGCTACGTTCCGCTGCAATCCGTGGTGGGAAAACTGCTGGCATGCTCGATCTCCATTGGGTCAGGCAACTCGCTCGGACCCGAGGACCCCGCTCTGCAGATGGGTGCCGGTGTTGCCTCCTACATCGGGCGCACTTTCAAACTGGCTCGGGAACACATGCGGCTGATTGCGCCCGTAGGGGCAGCAGCGGGCATCGGTGCGGCCTTCAATACACCCATCACCGCAGTGCTGCTGGTAATTGAGGAAGTGATCGGCTCGTGGAACGCCGGCGTGCTGGGCTCCATCGTCCTTTCGGCGGTTTCGGCGGTGGTGGTGAGTCGTTCCTTTCTAGGCAACGAGCCCCTGTTCCGCGTCCCCGAGTTTGAATTCCGCGACCCTCTGGAACTCGTCGCCTATGTGTTCATGGGAATTGCGGGAGGCTTCATCTCGGTAGCCTTTGTGCGCATCATCGCGAAGTTTCGCGAGCGCATGGCGGAACTGCCTCCGTGGCGGCACTATGTGCTGCCACTGCTTGCCGGCTTTCTGGTGGGCTGTATTGGATTGGGATTTCCGGGGGTGATGGGTGCCGGTTACGAAACCATGGATAGCGCGCTACACGATCAATTTGGATGGCGGATGCTGCTGCTGTTGCTGCTGGCAAAGTTCGTGGCCACCGTGCTCTGCTTCGGCGCGGGTACGCCGGGTGGAATGTTTGCCCCCACCCTGTTTATGGGCGCCACGCTCGGCGGCGGTATCGGGCTCCTGATAGGCAATGTGCCCGGCATGCCGCAAGTGGCCGGAAGCGCCTATGTGTTGGTGGGCATGGGCACGCTGTTCGCGGGCATCTTCCGCGCCCCGATGACCTCCATCTTTATGGTGTTTGAGGTAAGCGCCAGCTACGTGATCATCCTGCCGGTGATGATCAGCAATACCATCGCCTATCTGATCTCCCGTGCCTACCTGCCCACACCCTTTTTCGAACAAATCGCGCGACAGGAAGGGCTGGAACTGCCTTCCGCGGAGGAGAACCGCGAGAAAGAGATTCTGCACGTGGAAGATGCGATGTCACGCAGCCGTAAGGAACTTACCTGGGATACCTTCGTCGCCGACGCCCTGCAGGCCGTTCGCGAATCCGACGTGCCGGTGGCTATCGTGCACACCCGCCGTAATGCCTGGGCTTCGGTGACGCTGGCAGCGCTGGAACGCGCTATGGACAGTGGTAAGGGGGACCAGATCCTGGCGGAGGTTTTTGCCCTCACTGACCTGCCGAAACTCTACCTCGACCTTGCGCTTGACCAGGCGCTGATGAAGCTAAGCAAAGTGCCCATTCTGCCCGTGGTCAGCCGTGCCCGGCCTGATCTGTTGCTGGGCACCATCACGCTGAGCGATGTGCACCGGGCCTTCGGGATTAAGGGGTAGTACGGGGATACTTGCGCCTGCAGGTGCGGGCCGTTCATCCTACCCTTTGGAAGGGCAGGGCCGTGCGTGGCGCTGCCGGCTCAGATATCGGAGTTCGAACACATCCCATGCTTGATGAACTTAGTTTCCCCCTTCGCTCTGATGAAGCCATTGAAGCTTTGTATCGTGCGCTGCTCTCGGCGGCCGACGATCACGACCTGGAAGCTGACATGAACAACGGAGCGCTTACCGTGGAGTTTGAGGAACCGCCGGCTAAGTTCGTGGTGAGTCCGAACGCGCCGGTTCGCCAGATTTGGGTGTCCGCCCATTCCAAGAGTTTCAAGTTCGAGTGGAACGACGAACGCCGCGCGTTCGTGCTGCCCGATTCCGGTGACGACCTGAAAGCGATGATGGGGAAGGCCATCTCGAAGCAACTGGGCGAAACCGTCACTCTCACCTGAGCGAAGGCTCGCTGCGATTGTTCCTGTTACCATGCCTGGCGTCTACATCTCGTGGCCTTTCTGCGCGCAGAAGTGCACGTACTGCAACTTTGCGTCGGGCGTGCATCCTGCCTCGCAGCAGCAGCGCTACCTCCGTGCGCTCACCGGTGAGATTGCCCGCCAATCTTGGCCATGGACTCCAGAAACCGTCTACCTGGGCGGGGGCACCCCCAGCCAGATGAGCAGTGAGGAACTGGACGCCGTGCTTAGCGCAGTCCCTGGGGCGCCGTGGCGCGAATGCACGTTGGAAGCTGCCCCTGGCGCCCTGGATCAAGGTCGCATCCGGTCTTGGAAGCAGCTAGGCGTCAACCGCGTGAGCCTGGGTGTGCAGAGTTTCGTGGAAAAGGAGCTGCGGCAGACTGGCCGCCGCCACTCCGCTGACGTTGTCGCCGCCGAATGCGAACTTCTGCGTGCCGAGGGCATCGACAACTTCAACATCGACCTCATCGCGGGACTGCCTTTCCAGTCGGAGGAGAGCTGGGAAGAATCCCTTTCCTGGGTCGCGCGCTTGGCCCCGCCGCACGTTAGCGTGTACATGCTGGAGGTGGACGAGGACAGCCGTCTGGGACTCGAGATTCTGGGCGAAGGCGGGCGTTACGGCGCGGGGGCGGTGCCTTCCGATGAGGTGATCACCGCGAACTACTTGCGCGCCGTGGAGGCATTGCGCGGCATGGGCATTCCACGCTACGAAATTTCAAACTTCGCTCGTCCGGGCTCTGAGAGCATCCATAATCTGAAGTACTGGAGGCTGGAACCCTACCTCGGCTTCGGCGTGGATGCGCACTCGTGCAGTGCCGGCCAACGCTGGGGTAATGTGGACGACCTCACGCGGTATCTTGAGGCCCTCGAAGCAGGCCAGTCCCCGTCTACAGGCCACACGCCACTGCGCCCCGTGGAGGAGCGGTATCTTACCGGTTTGCGGCTGGACGCCGGAATCGCTTGGAGTCCTGGAGACCTGGACCCAGTCTTGGTGGCACGCCTCAGAGAGCGGATCCAGCAAGGGCTTCTCGACGATACAGGCGCGCGCCTGCGCCTCACCAATCGGGGCGTGCTGCTCTCCAATGAAGTGTTTGAAGACTTCCTTGAGGCAGATGCAACCATCTTGAGACAGTCGCCACAGTAGGCTCTAGCTGTCTCCCAGCGTAACCAGCCCCATCGCCCCAAGTCCGGTTTGCTGCCCAAGATGTGCTTCCAGAGCGCGCGGCGGCATCTCGAGGGAAGGCATCTCCTGGGCACGGAAAAGGCCTCGCGTATAGCGGGCAATGATGCGCGCCATTCGGTTTGCTTTCTCGCGGCGAGCGCTGTCTGTGCTGATGCCGGTATTGGCGTACATTTGGCGGTAAAGTTTTGAAATCAGCACGAAGGCAACGCGAGCCTTTAGCGACTTCACGCAGTTTGAGCGCTTCCAGATCTCACCCCAGCTATAGAACTGGTCCCAAACATGCTGGGTTCGCCGCTGGATTTCGGCTGCCTCCATCGTCGGGTGTGGAGTGAACATCTTCGGCCGTACCGCGGCGGGAATGCGCCAATAGCGGGTGATGGGCACGCCCTCCACCTCAGGGATATTGTCGCCAAAGCTCTTTTCCCAGCGCTGGAAATCCACGGTGCCCGGGAAGGGCGTCATCATCACGAACTGGGCAAAGGTGAGATCCGCCTTACTGGCAAGCTCGAAGGTGGCCTGGAAGGTGTCCTCGCGGTCACTGGGAAGGCCAAAAATGAATGAACCCAGCACGTGTACGCCGTGCTCACGGAAAGTCTTCAGACGTTTTACCAGGTTCTCACCGGAAAGGTTGAAGTCTTTGAAAACAGCCTTCAGGCCGGCCTCGGTCA